>JBKJNE010000257.1:0-8094 GCA_046596015.1 Alphaproteobacteria bacterium | reverse complement strand
TCGCCCGCCGCTCGCGCGGCACGCCGCGTGTCGCGGGCCGGCTGCTGCGCCGGGTACGCGACTTTTCCGAGGTGGCCGGCCACGGCATGGTCGACGCCGCCATGGCCGACAAGGCGCTGACCCGGCTAGAGGTGGACGGCCGCGGCCTCGATGCCATGGACCGGCGCTATCTTTCCTGCATCGGCGTCGACTTCGGCGGCGGCCCCGTCGGTATCGAGACCATCGCCGCCTCGCTGTCCGAGCCGCGCGATGCCATCGAGGAGATCATCGAGCCCTATCTCCTGCAGCAGGCGTTTATCCAGCGGACGCCGCGCGGGCGTATCCTGACCCCGGCCGCTTACAGGCATCTGGGCCTCGCCGCGCCAGCCACCATGCCGTCGGCGCAGCTCAGCCTTCCCCCTGATGGCCTACAGGTAGGGGAAGAGGATGTCTGAGTGGATGTCCGGCACTGTCGACCACGGCGTGCACCGGTTTCCGGTGCGCGTCTATTTCGAGGACACGGACACGGCCAGGATGGTGTATCACGCCAACTATCTGCGCTTCATGGAGCGCGCCCGCACCGAGCTGCTGCGGCTGGCCGGCGTCAGCCAGTACGAGACCATGAGCGGCGAGGGCGCCGGCGTCATGGGCTTCGCCGTCAAGAGCTGCCAGGTCGAGTTCCACGCCCCCGCGCGCCTCGACGACCTGCTCGAGGTCCGCACCGTGAACAACGGCGTCGGCGCGGCCTATATCGACTTCGGCCAGGACATCTGGCGCGACGAGACTCCCATCGCCGAGGCGCGGGTCCGCGTCGTCTGCCTGGACGGCAAGGGCAAGCCGCGCCGGCAGCCGGCCGATCTCGTCGCCCGGCTCGCAACCATGCTTCCAACACGAGACACCGCAAAGGCCTGATCCATGGAACCAGAAGTAACGCAAGCGGCTTTGGAGGGCACGGCGCCCGCGCACGACCTGTCGATCCTCGGGCTGATCCTGCATGCCGACATCATTGTCCAGGCGGTGCTGCTGCTGCTGCTCCTCGCCTCGCTGTGGTCGTGGGCGATCATCTTCGACAAGATCGGCCGCTACCGGAAGGTGAGCGCCGAGGCGGACACCTTCGAGGACGAGTTCTGGTCGGGCCGGTCGCTCGAGGAGCTCTACGACCGGCTGCAGGGACGGGCGAGCCATCCCATGGCGCTGCTGTTCCTCGTCGCCATGCGCGAGTGGCAGCGGTCCATCGGCAAATCCAACGTGGCCACCTCGGGCGCGCGGCTGCAGGAGCGCATCGCCCAGGTGATGCGGCTCACGCTCAACCGCGAGGTCGAGCGGCTGGAGCGCTACCTCGGCTTCCTCGCCACGGTCGGCTCGACGGCGCCGTTCGTCGGCCTGTTCGGCACGGTGTGGGGTATCATGAACAGCTTCACGTCGATCGCCGCGCAGGAGAGCGCCAGCCTGCAGGTGGTGGCGCCCGGCATCGCCGAGGCGCTGTTCGCGACGGCCATCGGCCTCGTGGCGGCCATTCCGGCGGTCATCGCCTACAACAAGTTCGCCGCCGACATGGAGCGCTTCGCCAACCGTCTCGAAGGCTTCGTCGACGAGTTCAACACCATCCTGTCGCGGCAGATCGACGAGGGGCATGCCTGATGGGCGCCGACCTTAAAAGGCGGGGCGGCGGCAGGCACAAGGGCAAGTATTCGCCCATGTCGCAGATCAACGTGACGCCGTTCGTCGACGTCATGCTGGTGCTGCTGATCATCTTCATGGTCACCGCGCCGCTGATCGCGACGGGCGTGAAGGTGGACCTGCCGCAGACCAGCGCCAAGCCGCTGTCGACAGAGGAAAAGCCGCTTGCCGTATCGTTGAGGAGCGACGGCAAGATCTACCTGCAGGAAACCGAAGTCGAGCTGAACACGCTGGTCGAGCGGCTGCGCGCCATCGCCGACGTCAGCAAGGAAACGCGCATCTATGTCCGGGCCGACGACACCCTTCCTTACGGCACGGTGATGAAGGTCATGGGCACCATCAACGGCGCGGGATTCAACAAGGTGGCGCTCGTCACCCAGCCGACGAAGGGCGGCAAAGGCAAGTAGCGACGTGCGCAAGCCCCTCATTTTTTCCTCCTTGTTTCATGCAGTGATCCTCGCCGTGGTGTTGATCAGCTTTAACCTGTGGCCGCCAGAGCCGATCGTCAGCAGCGAGCCGGTGATCATGGTTACGCCGGACATGCTGATTGCCGAGAACGCGATCCCCAAGCCTGCGGAGGAACCCAAGCCCGAGCCGCCGAAGCCCGAGGAGAAGCCACCGGCGGAGAAGGCGCCCGAGCCAGAGCCGGAGCAATCCTCACCGACGCCGCCACGTGTCGAAGAAGCCGAAGAGGCGCCGCCGCCCGAGCCCGCGCCCACGCCGGAGCCCAAGCCCGAGCCGCCGAAGCCGAAGAACGTCACCAAGGACCTGCCCAATGTGACGCCGCGCGACAAGCCGAAGCCGCCGAAGAAGTTCGACGTGGCGGCGATCGAGAAGCTGCTGCTCAACAAGACCGACAACACCGCGCCGCAGACCAAGGACAAGCCGCCGAAGAAGCAGACCGACCCCGACCCGTCCAGAGCGCAGGACACCAGCCGGAACCCCATGGAGCAGGCGCGCGCCACGGCCAACATCCAGTCGCTGATCGCCACCCAGATCGCGCGCTGCTGGACCGCGCCCGTCGGCGCGACCGGCGCTGAAACTTTGGTTGTCAGAATTCGTATCTATCTTCGAAGGGACGGATCGCTCGAGGACGAGCCGATCATCGTGGATCGAGGGCGGATGATGTCTGACAATCTCTACCGGGTCGCCGCCGAGGCCGCGAAGCGCGCGGTCCAACGCTGCGCGCCGCTCAGGCTGCCGTCGGACTACTACGATCTCTGGCGCGACGTTCAGCTGAATTTCGATCCCAGCAAGATGCTATGAGGAGGAACGGGCCTATGAACGCACTGCTAGCCTGGCGCAGGACGCTGTCCTTCGGATTGATTGCCGCCTTCATGGCCGCTGTCGGCCTCGTCGCTGCGCCGGGCAACGCGCATGCACAGCTGATGGTCGACATCAACAATCCGACGATGGAACCCATTCCCCTGGCCATCCCGGTGTTCTCCGCACAGAGCCAGGTGCCGTCGCGGCTGCCGGAAATGACCAAGATGGGCGACGACATGGCCGGCGTGATCGCCGCCGACCTGGAGCGCTCGGGCCTGTTCCGTCCGCTGCCGCGCGCCGCCTATATCGAGCAGGGCCTGGTGCCGGAGCGGCGGCCACGTTTCCCCGACTGGAAGTCCATCGGAGCCCAGGGCCTGGTCGTCGGCAGCGTCAACTTCCTGGCCGATGGCCGGGTCGAGGTGGTGTTCCGGCTGTGGGACGTCTACGGCCAGCAGCAGATGACCGGCGTGAAGTACCAGACCACGCCCGACAACTGGCGGCAGATTTCCCACCGCGTCGCCGACGCCATCTACCAGCGGCTGACCGGCGAGGAGGGCTATTTCGACACCCGCGTCGTCTATGTGGCGGAATCCGGCTCGGCGATCGCCCGGGTCAAGCGCCTCGCCATCATGGATCAGGACGGCGCGAACAATCGCTATCTGACCGATGGCCGGTTCCTCGCGCTGACCCCGCGCTTCTCGCCCAGCAGCCAGGACATCACCTACCTGTCCTACTTCAACAACAAGCCGCGCGTGTACATGTACAACATCGACACCGGCAAGCAGGACCTGCTCGGCGACTTCGACGGCATGACCTTCGCGCCGCGCTTCTCGCCGGACGGCAACCAGGTGGTGATGAGCCTGGCCAAGAACGGCAACACCGACATCTACATCATGGATCTGCGGACGCGGAAACTGCGCCAGCTCACCGACGCGCCGGACATCGACACCGCGCCCAGCTTCTCGCCCGACGGCCAGTTCATCACCTTCGAATCCGACCGGGGCGGCGGGCAGCAGATCTACGTCATGAACGCCGACGGGTCCGGCGTGAAACGCATCAGCTTCGGCAAGGGCCGCTACAAGACGCCGGTCTGGTCGCCGCGCGGCGACCTGATCGCGTTCACCTTCACCTCGGCCGGCACGTTCAAGATCGGCGTGATGCGGCCCGACGGTTCGGGCGAGCGGATGCTGACGGAAAGCTTCCTCGACGAAGGCCCCACCTGGGCGCCGAACGGCCGCGTGATCATGTTCTTCCGGGGCTATCCGTCGCGCAAGGGCCAGGCCGGCAAGGCCGAGCTCCGCTCCATCGATCTGACCGGCCGGAACGAGCGCAAGGTTCCGACGTCGGGCGACGCGTCCGACCCCGCATGGTCTCCCTTGCTGAAGTGATTTGGAATGATTATAATCAGGTCACCGAAGGACTCGGTATGGGGAGCGCGCACGCTAGAGTACGCGTTGCTCGCCTTGCGTTGTCGAACATCCTCCGTTATCAAACTGACGATAGCCTCGTTTAAAAAAGAAGGAAACGCCTCCAATGCTTTCTAACGCGCTGAGAATGAAGTTCATCGTTCTGGCCGCAGCCTCCACGCTTGCTCTCGTCGCCTGCTCCGACGACGACGCCAAGACGGCAATGACCACCACCGCGCCGCCCGCCCAGTCGTCGACCACGACCGACCGCAGCGTCACCCAGACGGGCTACGAGCCGGGCAGCCAGGGCGACCTGGAAGCCAACGCCGGCAGCCGCATCTATTTCGGCTACGACGAGTACAACCTGGACGACCGCGCCCAGGCCACCCTGTCCAAGCAGGCCCAGTGGCTGAAGCGGTATCCGAACAAGTCGTTCACCGTCGAAGGTCATGCCGACGAGCGCGGCACCCGCGAATACAACCTGGCTCTCGGCGCCCGCCGCGCCGAAGCCGCCAAGCGCTATCTGGCCGGCCTGGGTATTGAGGAAGGCCGCCTGAATACCATTTCCTATGGTAAGGAGCGCCCGGAAGTCGCCGGTTCCAGCGAGTCCGCCTGGGCTCAGAACCGCCGCGGCGTCTCGGTCGTTCAGTAAGCGTCCCAATGTGACGTGCGCCGCGCGAAAGCGCGGCGCACCACATGCATACAGGATTTGAAGCGTGCGCTGGCAGTCTCTCGGCATCCTTTCCCTATTCACGCTTCTCGGGTCCACCGCCGTCGCCGTCGCCCAGCCGCAGGTCGATCCGTACCGCGCGCAGAACGAGGTGCGCCTGACGCGGATCGAAAACGACATCCGCAAGCTGACCGGCGGCAACGAAGAGGTCATGTACCGGCTGACCCAGCTCAACCAGCAGCTCGAGAAGCAGCTGGAGGACATGCAGTTCCGCATCGACGCCCTCGAGAAGCAGCTTGCCGCCGCTCGCGGCGGCCAGGCCCAGGGTTCGCCTGACCGCGTGACGCCCGATGGCGCTCCACCCGGCGACATGGGCGGCGAAGACATGGGTGGCGAAGACATGAACGGTGACCAGGGCATGGCGGGCGATGCGCCGACCGGCATGCCGGGCGGCCGTCTCTCCGCCTCCGGCGGCCGCGTCGCCGACACGCTGGGCGACCAGCTCGACTCGCCCGGCGGTACACCCGCGCCGCCCAGGGGTTCGCCGGAGGAGACTCCCGAGCAGTACCTGGAGGGCGACACGCCCGACGCCCAGTTCAACTACGCCTTCTCGCTGCTGCGCCGCGACGACTACCAGGGCGCCGAGGAAGCCTTCCGCGCCTTCCTGGCGCTCAACCCGGAACACCGGGCGGTGCCGAACGCCAAGTACTGGCTGGGCAAGACCTACTTCGCCCAGAAGAACTACACCGAGGCGGCCCGCGTGCTGCTCGACGGCTACAAGCAGTTCGCCGACAGCGACAAGGGGCCGGACATGGTGCTGACCCTGGGGCTGAGCCTCAAGGAGCTCAACCAGAAGGACCAGGCCTGCGCCACCTTCGACGAGCTGACCCGCCGCTATCCCAAGGCCTCGCCATCGGTCAGGCAGAAGGCCCAGGCGGCGCAGCAGGCCACGGGCTGTCTCTGACGGACATGACTCGGTGACCGGCGCGCAAAAAGACGCCGCCCCGCTGTTGCAACACGAATTCGACGTGCTGATGGAGGCGCTGCCCGGCGCGGGCGGCGCCTCCCATGTCGCCGTCGCCGTCTCCGGCGGCCCGGACAGCATGGCGCTGGCGCTGCTCGCCCATGACTGGGCCGTGCCGCGCGGCATCGCGCTGACCGCGCTCACCGTCGATCACGGATTGCGGCCCGACTCCGCCGCCGAGGCGGCAACCGTCGCCGCATGGATGGCGGCGCGCGGCATTCCCCATCACATCCTCGCCTGGGGCGGCCGGCCGCGCGGCAATCTGCAGGCCGAGGCGCGCCGCGCCCGCTACGGGCTGCTGGAGAACTGGTGCGCCGCCCGGCAGGTGCCGGTCTTGCTGCTTGCCCACCATCTGGAGGACCAGGCCGAGACCGTGCTGCTGCGGCTGGGCCGTGGCAGCGGCGTCTACGGCCTCGCCGGCATGGCCGCCGTGGCGGCGAGCGCGTGGCCGGGCGCGCCGGCGCGCGCCCGGCCGCTGCTCGACGTCCCCAAGGCGCGGCTCGCGGCCACCCTGCGCGCGGCCGGGCAGGCCTGGGTCGAGGATCCCGGCAACAGCAATCCGGCGTTCGCGCGCGTCCGCGTCCGGTCGGTCTGGTCGCGGCTGGCGCCGCTCGGCATCACCCCGGAACGGCTGGCGCGCACCGCCCGCCAGATGGCCCGCGCCCGCGCCGTCCTCGACGCCGAGGCCCACGCGCTGATCGCGGCCGCCGGCAGGTTCGGCGACGGCGGCTGGTGCACCCTGCATCCCGCCGCCCTGCGTGCGGCCCACGAGGAAGTGGGCCTGCGGGCGCTGGCGCTGCTGCTGATGGCGGTGGGCGGCGGCGACTATACCCCGCGCCTCGAACGGCTGGAGCGGCTGTGGGCGCATCTCGCCACCGGCCTGCCCGGGGCCGTGACGCTGGCGGGCTGCCGGATCATTCCGGTGGACGGCATCCTGCTGATCGTCCGCGAGACGCGCGGCATGCAGGGGCCACTGCCGCTTGCCGACCGGCCGCAGATCTGGGACGGCCGTTTCATCGCTTCCGGAGAAGGCGTCACGATCGAACGCCTGCGCGCCGGCGCCATGGCGGTGCTGCGGACGGCGCTGCCCGATTCGGCGCTCGCGCGCGTGCCCGCCGCCGCCCGTCCGGCGCTTCCCGCGGTCTACGACCGGGACGGACTGCTCGCCGTGCCGGCCTTCGGATTCCGCCGCGACGGCGCCGCGGCGCCTGATGTGACGCTCGATTTCCTGCCCCGTCATCACCTGCCGCCGGCGGCGTTCCCGCGCTGACGGACGTCCGGCTCATGGTGCTTGTCTGTCCCGGCAAACACCCTATCTTTGACGGACGGCCCGGAAGGCGGGCCCGCCACGTCGGAAAAAACGGGAACTCCCTTGAACAATCTTGGTCGCAACCTCTTCATCTGGGCGCTGGTGGCGTTGATCGTCATCGTGCTGTTCAGCCAGTTCCAGCAGTCCGGCACGAACACGCCGACCGACAAGGTCGGCTTCTCCCAGTTCCTCGACAACGTCAATGCCGGCAATGTCGAGAAGGTGACCATCCAGGGCGACGAGATCGTCGGCCAGTACCGCGACGGCAAGGCGCGGTTCTCGACCCAGTACCAGGACGGCGCCTATCCGGAGCTGGTCACCGTGCTGCGCGAGAAGCAGGTCGACGTCAGCTTCCAGCAGCCCGAGACCAGCAATTTCTGGGCGATCGTGATCAATGTCGCTCCCATGCTGCTGCTGGTCGCCGTCTGGATCTTCATCATGCGGCAGATGCAGGCCGGCTCCGGCCGTGCCATGGGCTTCGGCAAGTCCAAGGCCAAGCTGCTTAACGAGCGCACCGACCGCGTCACGTTCGACGACGTGGCCGGCGTGGAAGAGGCCAAGGAAGAGGTGCAGGAGATCGTCGAATTCCTGCGCGACCCGCAGAAGTTCCAGCGCCTCGGCGGCAAGATTCCGCGCGGCGCGCTGCTGGTCGGTCCGCCCGGCACCGGCAAGACCCTGCTCGCCCGCGCCATCGCCGGCGAGGCGAACGTGCCGTTCTTCAGCATTTCCGGTTCCGACTTCGTCGAGATGTTCGTCGGCG
>JBKJNE010000237.1:0-3009 GCA_046596015.1 Alphaproteobacteria bacterium | reverse complement strand
CCGCCTTCAGCTTGCGGTCGGCGCCGGTGATCTTGGAGGCGGCGAGGAACAGGGTGGTGCTGTCGATGACGTCCGCCTTGCGCAGCACGGCCGCCGCGCCGCGCACGCCGGACCCTTTCGGAATGACCACGGTGATCTCGGACGCCGGACCCTTGGCCGACTGGAACATCCACAGGCCGTAAGCACCGACGCCGGCAGCGGCGACGACGAGCAACAGGACAAGCATTGCAAGCCAGCGGCCCAGCCGCCGGGGTTTCGGCCTATCGGGCGGTGTCTGGGATGGCCCGGTCGCGGTCGTTGGTTCGTCCGCCATCGGCCGCCGTCAGACATCCTTCTTGAAGATCACGCTGGCGTTGGTGCCGCCGAAGCCGAACGAGTTCGACATCACGGCGCGCACCGGCCGCTGCTTGGCGGTGTGCGGCACCAGGTCCATGCCCACGCAGTTCTCGGACGGGTTGTCCAGGTTGAGCGTGGGCGGCACCACCTGGTCGCGCATCGCGAGCAGGCAGAAAATCGCCTCGACCGCGCCGGCGGCGCCGAGCAGATGGCCGATGGAGGATTTCGTCGACGACATGGACAGCCGGTTGGCCGACGCGCCGAACAGCCGGCGCACGGCGCCCAGCTCGATCTCGTCGCCCAGCGGCGTCGAGGTGCCGTGCGCGTTGACGTAGTCGATCTCGTCGAGGCCCAGGCCCGAGCGTTTCAGCGCCGCCTGCATGGCCCGGAACGCGCCGTCGCCTTCCGGCGACGGGGCGGTGATGTGATAGGCGTCGCCCGACATGCCGTAGCCGACGATCTCGCCGTAGATCTTGGCGCCGCGCGCCTTGGCGTGCTCGAGCTCTTCGAGGATGACGATGCCGGCGCCCTCGCCCATGACGAAGCCGTCGCGGTCGCGGTCATAGGGGCGCGAGGCCTTGGTCGGCTGGTCGTTGAACTGGGTCGACAGCGCCTTGGCCTGGCTGAAACCCGCCATGCCGATGCGGCAGATCGCTGCTTCCGCGCCGCCCGCCACCATCACGTCGGCGTCGTCCAGCATGATCAGCCGGGCGGCGTCGCCGATGGCGTGCGCGCCCGACGAGCAGGCGGTAACCACCGCGTGGTTCGGGCCCTTGAAGCCGTGCTTGATCTGGATCTGGCCCGAGACCAGGTTGATCAGCCGGCCGGAGATGAAGAACGGGCTGACCCGGCGCGGACCCTTCTCGTTCAGGGTCGTGACGGCCTCCTCGATGCCAGGAAGGCCGCCGATACCCGAGCCGATCATGCAGCCGGTGCGGATGCGCTCGTGCTCGTCGGTCGGATGCCAGCCGGCGTCCTCGAGGGCGATGTCGGCGGCGGCGACGCCGAACAGGATGAAGTCATCGACCTTGCGCTGCTCCTTCGGCTCCATCCACTGGTCCGGATTGAACGAGCCATCGGTGCCGTCGCCAAGCGGCACGTCGCACGCGATCTTCGCCGCGTAGTCCGTCGTGTCGAACTTGGTGATGGCCCGGGCGCCCGACTGACCTTCGATCAGCCGGCGCCACGGAATATCGATGCCCGCGCCCAAAGGCGTAACCAGCCCCAGGCCTGTAACCACTACTCGACGCATCAACCCTGTCCGTTCCGTTGATCTCGAGTAGGATTTAGCTCGCCTGCTCGATGAAATCGACCGCGTCCTTCACGGTCAGGATTTTCTCGGCGGCGTCGTCCGGAATCTCGATGCCGAACTCTTCCTCGAACGCCATCACCAGCTCGACGGTGTCCAGGCTGTCCGCGCCCAGATCGTCGATGAAGCTCGCGCTTTCGGTGACCTTGTCCTCGTCCACGCCCAGATGTTCGACCACGACCTTTTTCACGCGTTCGGCAACGTCGCTCATTTCAGTATTCCCTTGAAGGTTTGTCGTTAAACCGTTGAACTGGCTGCCAAACGCTTTGGCAGAATTTACCCGGCAGGATACCCTTGGTTGCCGTGTCGTATCATAAATCCACGACCTTGGCCAGCAGGCTGGAACGGTTTCAGTCGAGACCGAACCGCTCCAGCGGTTTTCGTCGTGGCTTTCGGACGGCAAGGCGATTCCGCCTTGCCTGAAAGCACTCTAGATCATCGCCATGCCGCCATTTACATGCAGTGTCTGGCCCGTCACATAGCCTGCCTCGTCGGACGCCAGATAGACCACCGCGGCGGCCACGTCCGGGCCCGAACCCATGCGTCCGGCGGGGATGCGGCCGATCAGCGTCTCGCGCGCCGGACCGGCGACGGCGTCGGTCATGGCGGTCTCGATGAAGCCCGGCGCAACGGCGTTGACCGTGATGTTGCGGCTCGCCACTTCCTGCGCCATCGACTTCGACATGCCGATCAGGCCGGCCTTGGATGCGGCGTAGTTCGCCTGCCCCGGATTGCCGGTGACGCCGACCACCGAGGTGATCGAGACGATGCGGCCGAACCGGCGCTTCATCATGCCGCGCAGCACGCCGCGCGACAGCTTGAACGCGGCCTTGAGGTTGATGTCGATCACCATGTCCCAGTCCTCGTCCTTGAGGCGCATGGCCAGGTTGTCGCGGGTGACGCCGGCATTGTTCACCAGGATGTCGACCTGGCCCATGGCGGCTTCCGCCTGGCCGATCAGCGCGTCGACGGCGGCGCCGTCGCCCAGGTCGCACGGCAGGATGTGCACGCGCCCGCCCAGCGCGGCGGCCACTTCCCTGAGCGCGGCCTCGCGGGTGCCTGAAAGGGCGACGGTGGCGCCCTGCGCATGCAGCGCCTCGGCGATGGCGCGGCCGATACCGCCGCTGGCGCCGGTCACGAGAGCCGTCTTGCCGGTAAGGTCGAACATGGATGCTCCCCTAAAGCGTCTTCAGTAATGCGTCGATCTCGTCGGGCGTTCCGGCCGCGCTGGCGGTCAAATCCTTGTTGATGCGCTTGGCCATGCCGGTCAGCGCCTTGCCCGCGCCCAGTTCGATCACCTCGGTGACGCCGTTGGCCGCCATGTACTCGACGCATTCGCGCCAGCGGACCGAGCCGGTGACCTG
>JBKJNE010000156.1:0-2703 GCA_046596015.1 Alphaproteobacteria bacterium | reverse complement strand
GCCACGGCAGGACGGCAGGCCAGGCCAATCTGTGCCAGATGGCGGTGGTCGGTGCCGCAGCAGCCGCCCAGCACGTTGAGCCGGGGCACCAGCGTCCGCAGGTCGGCGTAGCGCCGGCCCAGATCGACCGGATCGCCGTCGTCGAGATCGGTGGCCTCGTCCAGTTCGGCGTGGCTGCGGATCGACGCGTTCGCCCGCAGGCCGGGCAGTTTCCTGGTCCAGCTCTCGCCCGCCTCCAGCGCGTGCCGGAAGTGGGTGGGATGGGCACAGTTGAGCATGTAGTAGGCGGGCGCGCCGCCGGTTTCGTCCTCGACGATGCCGATGGCCTCGCCGATGCCGTGGCCGGACGGCAGCCTGCCGTCGGTTTCCACGGTGAACGAGATCGCGACGGGCATGCCGGCGGCCTTCGCCGCCCGCGTCAGGCCGATGGCCTCGTTCGGGTAGGTCATGGTGATGGCGGCGATCATGTCGGCATCGGTGCCAGCGAACACGCCGATCTGGCGGGCGTGATAGTCCTCGGCCTCGGCGGCGCTCATCATGCTTTCGGCCCGGTAGCCGTCGCCGCGCGGGTCGACGCAGCCGCTGATCACCATGGGCGAGGACGGCGACTGGAAGCGGCCGCGCACCTCGCCCATCAGTGCGATCGAGCGCCGGTTGACGTCGGCGAGCGCCTCGTCCGAATAGCCCAGCTTGTCGCCCCAGTCCTTGCTGGCGCGCCAGGTCGGGCTTTCCAGGATGAAGCCGGCGCCCGCGTCGATGGCGAGCTTCGCATAGCGCTCGTAATAGGCGCGCAGCGCCTGCGTGCCGCCTTCCCGGTTGAGCAGGTCGAAGGCGGCGAAATAGGGCAGGTCCAGGCGATCGTGGAAGATCAGCGTGGTTTCGATGCCGCCATCCGTCAGGAACAGCCGTTCGGACAGTTGCGGCCGGTTGTTGCGATAGGTCGGCATGGTTTCACCTCTTGATTTGGGGTGAGCGCACTCTCCTCCAAATCGCGGCATGGAAATAGACGACTTGTGGTAAACTAGCGCGCACGGACAATTTGCCGCGTATTTCCAATGTCTTGTACCTCGCCCGTGGCGCCGGGGCCGCCATGGGCGGCGAAAATGCGCCGTCAACTTGACCCCAGGTACAGTGATCCATGCTGGAAACGCCGCCCCGCAGGAGCGACACACGCGAGCGCCTGCTGGCGCTCGACGCCTTGGCCGACATGGTCTCGACGCTGGTGGAAGGCGGCATCATCCTGAGCCGCGTGCTGCAGGACGGCACGATCATGCCGCGCCAGATCATGCTCTACAGGGAGTTCGTCCGGACGGTGTTCTCGCCCGCGTGACCTATTGCAGGCTGGCGGTGGCGGTGCCCGGGGCGACGATGATGCAGCTCACCTTGCCGCGCTTCAGCACGCTGCAGGCGTCCTGCGCCTCGCTGCGGCTGTTGAAGCCGACCAGACGCGACCGGTAGAGCGTCTTCTTGCCGCCCGCCGCGCTCACCGAGGCGGTGACGTGATCGAGCGTGTCCGACAGCTTGACGGCGATCTTCTGCGCGAACTCGCGGGCGGCGTCGCGCTTGCTGAACGCGCCGACCTGCACGGCCCAGCCCGAGGGCGACGACACGGCATCGGCATCGCTCTCCCCGGTCTCGAGCGCGGCCGCGGCGACCGTCTTGGTAGACGCCTCGACCGTCCTGACGGGCAAATCTTCAGCCTGCCGCGGCAGCGGCGCCGGCGACGCAAGGGACGCCGGCATCGCGATCGCGCCGTCCTGCGCCGTGAGTTGATCGTTCAGCGTCGCCATGGTGACGGTGCTGGCCTTGGGAGCAGCCTCCTCGGGGAAGCCGGCGACCTTCACCCGCATCACCGTGGGCTCGGGCCTGGCGGCTGCGACGGTAGTCGCGCCGTTCGGCTCGTCGTCCTTCACATATTCCACGCCCGGCAGGTCGTTGCCCTTGGCGCGGGCGAAGCTGGCATCCATGATCTCACCCATGTAACGGTCGCGCGAACTGGCGGTCGAACCGCCGAACACCACGCCGACCAGGCGGGTGCCATCACGCTGGGCGGCGGCCAGCAGGTTGAAGCCCGACAGTCCAATGAATCCGGTCTTGATGCCGTCGGCGCCCCGGTAGTTCAGGGCGAAGCGGTTGTGCGTGGTATGGGTCACGCCTTTGTAGGTGAAGCTGCGGGTCGCGAAGTAGGCATAGTGTTTCGGGTAATCCCGGTGGAACGCGATGCCCAGCAGCGCCTGATCGCGCGGCGTCGACACCTGCTCCTTGTTGGGCAGGCCAGAGGCATTGCGGTAAATCGTGTTCCTCATGCCCAGTTCGCGGGCCTTGGCCGTCATCAGGTAGCCAAAATCGTCCTCCGTGCCGCCAATGCCTTCCGCCAGCACGGTGGCGGCGTCGTTGGCCGAGCGGGTGACGAGCCCGAGGATGGCGTCCTCGACCGATATGGACGAACCGGCGGCCAGGCCCAGCTTGCTGGGCGCGCGGGTCGCCGCATAGCGCGACACCGGCAGCCTGGTGTCCAGAGTCAGCGTGCCGTTGTGCAGCGTTTCGAACGTCAGGTACAGCGTCATGACCTTGGTCATCGACGCCGGATAGAGCTTTTTGTCGGCGTTGCGCGCGTAGAGAACTTCGCCGGTCGCCTCGTTGATGATGATGGCGCCGGTGCCGATCTTGTAGGCGGAGGCCTTCTTGGCCTTGGCCTTGATG
>JBKJNE010000501.1:0-3360 GCA_046596015.1 Alphaproteobacteria bacterium | reverse complement strand
CGCGCACCCGGCTGCCCGACGCCAATACCAGCCGGCTCATTCCCCGGACAGCTCTTCCTGGCGGCGCTGGTACAGGCTGTAGATCGCCGCGGCGGTTTCCTCGATGGAGCGCCGCGTCACGTCGATGATCGGCCAGCCGCGCTTCAGATAGACACGCCGGGCAGCGGTGATCTCCTCGGCCACCGCTTCCGGATCGGCATAGGCGGTATCCTCGGGCTCGGACAGCGCCCGCATCCGGGTGCGGCGGATATGCACCAGCCGGTCGGGGGAGACGGTCAGCGCCACGATCAGCGGCTTCTTCAGCCCATCCAGTTCCTCGGGCAGCGGCACGCCTGGCACGACCGGGACGTTGGCCACCTTCAGGCCCCGGTTGGCGAGATAGATGCCGGTCGGCGTCTTCGAAGTGCGCGAGACGCCCAGCAGGATGATGTCGGCCTGGTGCAGGTCGTCGGTGCGCAGGCCGTCGTCATGGGCCATGGTGAAGCCCATGGCCTCGATGCGGCCGAAATATTCCGCGTTCATCTCGTGCTGCTGACCGGGACGGCCCAGGCTCTCGGCGCCGAGGAACCGGCCGAAGGCGTCCATCACCGGATCGAGCACGGCGATCGACAGGAATCCGAGCGCCCGGCAGCCTTCCTCGAGCTGGGCGCGCAGCTCACGGTCGACGAGCGTGTAGAGCACCAGGCCGGGCGTGCGCTGGATGGCGGCGAGGGCCAGTTCCATCTGCTTCGGGCTGCGGATCATGGCGTGCATGTGCTCCATGGCATCGAAGCCCTCGAACTGGGCGAGCGCCGCCTTGGCGACGGAACTCAGGGTCTCGCCGGTCGCGTCGGAAACCAGATGGAGATGGAAGCGCTGCATGATGTTGCCCAACGTGAAATCACGGTGGATGAAATGTGCATAACCCGCATCGCTTGGCAATGTCCGGCATGCGGCGCGGATCAGCGGGGATAAGTCGGTCCAACCATCACCCTGTTGAACAACCTTGGCGCACTGGCTGTGAGTCACGGAGGTTTCGCCGCCGGACGGACAGGATATCCCCATGATTCAGGGTTTCGGACTTCCCGCCGGGCGTGGCTCCGGCGTGTTTATCCACCACCCTGGCGGCGTCTGCCCGCGCTGGAGGCATAAGAGTGGCCAGCCCGAGGACAAATATTGTATGACTGCGCTGCCCCCGTGACTCACAGGCATCCACTACCTCTTCAACCTTTCTCTTTAAAAAAACCTTAAGGATAAGGGCGCGTGAACAAGCCTTCCTCCGGCAAGCGTCTGATCGATGCGCTGACCGATCATCCCGTCGACCGTCCGCCGTTCTGGTTCATGCGTCAGGCAGGACGCTATCTGCCCGAATACCGTCGGATCAGGTCGCAGGTCGGCGACTTTCTGGAGATGTGCTACACGCCGTCGGCCGCGGCGGAAGTGACGCTGCAGCCGATCAGGCGCTATGGCATGGACGCGGCGATCCTGTTCGCCGACATCCTGCTGATCCCGGACGCGCTGGGCCAGAAGCTGGAATACCGGGAAGGCGAGGGCCCGGTGCTGCAACCGGTCCGCGACGGCGCCGCGCTGGCCGCGCTGAAGCCGGAGAACATCCATGAACGCCTGGCGCCGGTCTACGAGACCGTCGACCGCGTGGCTGGCGCGCTGCCCGAAGGGACGGCGCTGATCGGTTTCGCCGGATCGCCCTGGACCGTCGCCAGCTACATGGTGGAAGGCCATGGGTCGAAGGAATTCCAGGAAACCCGGCTGTGGGCCATGCGCGATCCGCAGGGTTTCGGCGTGCTGATCGACGTGCTGACCGAAGCGACCATCGAGTACCTGTCGCGCCAGATCGAGGCGGGCGCCCATGCGGTGCAGCTGTTCGACAGCTGGGCGGGCGTGCTGTCCGAGGACCAGTTCACCCGCTGGTGCACGGTGCCGACCCGGTCGATCGTCGGCCGGCTGAAGCTGCGCTATCCGGAAGTGCCGGTCATCGGCTTTCCGCGGGGCGCGGGCGTCAAGACGCCGGAATATGCCGCGGCCACGGGCATCGACGGCGTCGGCATCGACACGACCATGCCGCCCCGCTGGGCGGCGAGCACGCTGCAGTCCACGGTTGCCGTTCAGGGCAACCTCGACCCGCTGGCCGTCGTCGCCGGAGGGCGTGTCATGGAGGATCAGGCGCGGCATATTCTCGAGGTGCTGTCCTACGGCCCCTTCATCTTCAACCTGGGCCATGGCATCGTGCCGCAGACCCCGCCCGAGCATGTGGCGGTCCTGTCCGATCTGATCAGGGACTGGCGCACCAGCTGATCCACGGAGACCATGGAGATGACCCTGTTTCTCGCCGATATTCAGCCCTGGATTCTTGCCGTGCACATCATCGCGATGATCGCGTGGATGGCCGGCATGCTCTACCTGCCGCGGTTGTTCGTGTATCACTCGGGCACCATGCCTGGGTCCGAGGCGTCGGAAATCTTCAAGGTCATGGAGCGCCGGCTGCTGAAGGCGATCATCAACCCGGCCATGATCGCTACCGTCGTTCTGGGCGTGCTGCTGCTGTGGGCCGGCGACTGGGCACATTTCAAGCAGGGCTGGATGCATGCCAAGCTGGCGCTGGTGCTGCTGCTGGGCGCTGTCCACGGCGTCATGGTGGGCCATGTGCGGCGATTCAGGGAAGACCAGCGCGCCCGGACCGCGCGCTACTACCGGGTGATGAACGAGATTCCCACGGTGCTGATGATCGCCATCGTCTTGCTCGTGGTCGTGGGCAGCCGCTCCTGACACGGGTGGCAACTCGTTTTCCGGACTCGCCATTTTTGCTGGACAAGGGTTGAACCATTGGCCATTGTGGCCATATCCCATGGCAGTAACACGCGCTGTCGCACCCCTTTCCGGGGGTCTCTCGGAAAAACATCTCCACAAGAGCCAGTACGACCGACCGGTGAGACGCAGTGAGTGGATAATCGCCACTTATTCCCGGGTTGGTCGCAACAGTTCCATCCTTCCAGAAGGCAATCGGATACTCCGATGAATCTACAAGAACTTAAGGGCAAGTCGCCGCCTGACTTGCTGGCGTTCGCCGAAGAGCTCGAAATCGAGAACGCGTCGAACATGCGCAAACAGGACATGATGTTTGCGATCCTCAAGCAGCTCGCTTTTCAGGGCGAAGAGATCACCGGCGTCGGCGTGCTCGAGGTGCTGCAGGACGGATTCGGCTTCCTGCGCTCACCGGATGCCAACTACCTGCCGGGTCCCGACGACATCTATGTCAGCCCCACCCAGATCCGCCGCTTCGGCATGCGCACGGGCGACACCATCGAGGGTCCGATCCGCGCCCCCAAGGACAGCGAGCGCTATTTCGCGCTGCTCAAGGTCAAC
>JBKJNE010000417.1:0-19800 GCA_046596015.1 Alphaproteobacteria bacterium | reverse complement strand
ACCGGCTCCAGCGTGCAGTCCCAGTCGGACAGGTTCACGTCCGCCGGCCGCACCTCGCCCTCGTGTTCGCGCAGGTCGCGCACCAGCTGCGCCGGAGCATAGAATCCCATTGGATAGGAGTTCAGCAGCCCGGCCGTGAACGCCTCCGGATAATGGAACTTCAGCCACGACGATACATAGGCCAGCAGCGCGAAGCTGGCCGCGTGGCTTTCCGGGAAGCCGTAATCGCCGAATCCCTCGATCTGGCTGAAGCAGCGTGCCGCGAAGTCCTGTTCATAGCCCCGCGTCACCATGCCCTCGATGAATTCGCCGCGGAACTGCTCGATCGTGCCCAGATGCCGGAACGTCGCCATCGCCCGCCGCAGCCTGTCGGCACGCGACGGGCTGAAACCGGCGGCGACGATGGCGATCTTCATCGCCTGTTCCTGGAACAGCGGCACGCCCAGGGTGCGCTCCAACACCTCTTTCAGCTCCGGCTTGGGGAACTCCACCGGCTCCAGCCCCTTCCGGCGCCGCAGATAAGGATGCACCATATCGCCCTGGATCGGTCCCGGCCGAACGATCGCCACCTCGATCACCAGATCGTAATAGCAGGCGGGCTTCAGCCTGGGGAGCATGGCCATCTGCGCCCGGCTCTCGATCTGGAAGACGCCGACCGTGTCGGCCTTCTGGATCATGCCGTAGACGTCCTGGTCTCCTTGCGGAATTGTTGCCAGCTCAAGGCTTTGGCCATGATTCTTGCGAATGAACTCGAATGTCTTGCGGATCGCCGTCAGCATGCCCAGCGCCAGCACGTCGACCTTGATCAGCCCCAACTCGTCCAGGTCGTCCTTGTTCCATTGGATGACCGTGCGGCCTTCCATGGCCGCGTTCTCGATCGGCACCACCTCGCACAGCGGCCCGCGCGATATCACGAAGCCGCCGGTGTGCTGCGACAGATGCCGGGGAAAGTTGCGCAGCTCGCCCGCCAGCTCCAGCGCCAGCATCAGCGTCTTGTCGGCGGGGTCGAGCCCTTCCTCCCGCGCCCTGTCCTCGTCCAGCGGCCCCGACCACCAGGTGATGGTCCGCGACAGCCTGTCGATCAGGTCCGTGCTCAGCCCCATGGCCTTGGCCACGTCGCGGATCGCGCCCTTGCTGCGATAGCAGATCACCGTGGCGACGATGCCGGCCCGCTCCCGGCCGTACTTCTCGTAGATGTACTGCATCACCTCTTCGCGGCGCTCGTGCTCGAAGTCCACGTCGATGTCCGGCGGCTCGTTACGGTCCATCGACACGAAGCGTTCGAACAGCAGCTCCACTTCGACCGGGTTGACCGAGGTGATGCCCAGGCAATAGCAGACCACCGAATTCGCCGCCGAGCCCCGGCCCTGGCACAGGATCTTCTCCTTCCGGGCATATCGGACAATGTCGTGGACGGTGAGAAAATACGGCGCGTACTCCTTGAAGGCGATCAGCTTCAGCTCATCGTCGATGCCTTTTCTCACCTTGCCGGGGATTCCGTCCGGATACCGCCACCGGGCCCCTTCCCAGGCAAGAAACTCCAGCTCCTCCTGCGGGTTGCGGCCGTTCTCTGTGATCTCGTCGGGATATTCGTAGCGCAGCTCGGACAGCGAGAACCGGCACTGATCCAGCACTTCCATGGTCCGGCGGATCGCCTCCGGATGCCGTCGGAACAGCCGCGCCATCTCGTGAGGATGCTTCAGGTGCCGTTCGGCATTGGCCGCCAGCCGCCACCCGGCGGTCGCGATGGTGCAGCGTTCGCGGATACAGGTCAGCACGTCCTGCAGCCGCCGCCGGTCGGGATGGTGATAGTGCACGTCACCGGTCGCCACCATGGGCGTCCCCGCCCGCGTGGCCAGCGCCGCCAGCCGCTCCAGCCGTTTGGCGTCGTCGCCCCGGTAGTAATGGGTCGCGGCGAGGTAGAGCGGCGCCTGCAATCCCTCCCGCCAGGTCTTCAGTTCGGCCTCATAGCCGCTATCCAGGACAACCGGCGGCACCGCGATGAACAGGTTGTTCTCGGCCGCTTCGAACACGTCCACGCGGGTCAGCCGACACTCGCCCTTGGGCGCTGCCCGCCGCCCCTTGGTGATCAGCCGGGACAGGCGCGCATATCCCGCCCGGTTGCGCGGGAAGCAGAGCACGCCCGGCGCATCCGTCACGTCGAGACGCGCCCCCACCGCCAGCCGGATATTGTGCTCCTTGGCCGCCACATGCGCCCGCACCACGCCCGCCAGCGTGTTGCGGTCGGCGATGGCCACCCCCGCCAGGCCAAGCGCCGCCGCCTGCCCCATCAGTTCATGTGGATGAGAACCACCGCGCAAGAAGCTGAAATTGCTGGTAATCTGCAATTCGGCATAAGCCGTCACGCGAACACTCCGTGCAGGAACCAGCGCGGCTTCTCGCCCCCGCCATACAGACCCTGCCGGTACAGCCAGTAGCGGCGCCCCTCCTCGTCCTCCACCTGGTAGTAGTCGCGCGGCGGCTCATCCTTCAGCCACCATTCGCCTTCCAGCCGCTCCGGTCCATCAGCCGCCTTTACCCGGTACGACTTGCCCTGCCGGGTGAACTGCATGGGTGGATCGTCAGGCACCAGCGCCATGGCATCCACCGGCTCGGGCACCGGCAGCAGCCGCAACGGGCGCTCGCGGCCGGCCGGCCATTCCGTCGCCCCGGAGGACGAGAACGGCGCCGCATCCTCCACCGCCCGCTCCGGCAGCCAGCTCTGGCGCGGCCCGGGCCGGGCGATGCGGCCGAAGCCGAAGCGGTTGCCCAGCCGGTCGACCAGCTCGGCGAGCCCGGCGCCGCCGCCGCCCTTCACCTGCCAGTTCTCCTGCGCCGGCTTCAGCGCCTCCACGCGGGTCGCCGAGACCGTCACCACCTCGATCCCGAACCCTGCATCGATTTTATCCAGTTTCTCGGCGAACAGCCGGAACAGCGGCTCCACCCAGCGCGACGGCCGGCTGGTGCCGACACGGACCCGCGCCGTGGTGCCATCCACCCGGTAGCAGGCAAGCGTCAGTTGCCGCGCGCCTTCGCTCGACTGGGCGAGACTCCGGCACAGTTCATCCAGCAACGTCCTCAGGCCGGTCTCGATAGCGTCCCGCGTCGTCAGCGGCTCCAGGCAGGCGACCCGCGCTTCGTGCGGCGGCACCGGCGCGATCGGCGAAATCGGCTCGTCCACGACGCCCAGCGCCTGGTCCAGCCGTCGCACCGGCTCGGCCGCGAACCGCTCGGCCAGTGCCCGCCGCTCCAGCGGATAGAGCGCGCCCAGCGTCCGCAACCCGAACGAGGTCAGGCTGTCGAGCGTATCGCCCGACAGCCGCAGGGTCGGCAGCGGGAATTCCTTCAGCGCCGTCATCGCGTCGGTCAGGCTGTCGAACGGCTGCAGGATGGTCGCCTCCTGCTGCCGCGCCCTGCACGCCGCCCAGGCGGCGCCCGGCGTGTCGGCGATCGCCGTCAGTGGCGTCAGGCCGAATCCCTTCAACCGCGCCACCAGGTCCGCCGCCAGCGCCGCCTCGCCGCCGAACAGATGCGCACAGCCCGAGATATCGAGGAACAGGCTGTCGCCTTCCGCCAGCCCCGCCCAGGGCGTGTAGCGCGTCGCCCAGTTGGCCAGCCGCACCAGCGCCGCCCGGTCCGCCGCCGCATTGACGAAGCGGGTCTGCAGCGTCGGCTGCACCGCCCTCGCGTCCGCCAGCACCATGCCCGGCTTCAGGCCGCCATGCAGCGCCCGGCGATTGACCGCCGCCAGCACCAGCCGGCCGCGCCGTTCCTCGATAGCCGCCAGCACCTGCTTGGCAAGTTCCGGCTCCCGCCGCACCAGCCGCTCGCTGACCAGCCACGGGAGCCAGACATTCATGATCCTTTTTTTATACAATTTCTTCATGATCTTATCCGGCGATCCTGATGTGGTCCGGAAGACTTTTCATCTCCCCTGCCTCGGTGATCGCCGTCCAGCCTTTCAGGCTCCAGACCACCGTCCACGCCGCCGGGCGCCCGCCCCGGCACCGGGCCAGTTCCACCCGCCAGCACGGCCAGCCCACACCCGCGCCGTCCGGCAGGCTGGGCATGGACGTCACCTGCCAGCGGCTCAGCGCCGTCGCCGCGCCGCCGCGGCCGGTCTCGCCCAGTAGCAGGCAGGTCACCCCGCCCGTCTCCGCCGCCAGCTGCAGCCGCCGGCTGGCGGTGAAGTCGGCAGCGCGAATCTCGCCCACCACCGCCGACAGCGCGCCGCAGCTCAGCGCTTCCTCGACGGCCCACAGCATGTCCGCGTCGCGGCTGACCCCCGAGACGGTCAGCACCGCCCCCGGCTTCAGCCCGAACCGGGTCAGCCCCGGCATGTAGAGATCATTGCCCCGCTCCAGCCACAGCACCGGCCTGCCGTCCATGGCGTGGAGCCTTGCCAGCAGCGCCGCGCAGAATCCGGTTGCCGCCCCGTCGCCGCGTACCTCGTGCACGCCGGCCAGCGGCAGCCCGCCTTCCGGCAGCGCCCGGTCCACAGGCTTCATGCCGAGCGGTAGCACCGGATGGCCGGCCGCCTGGCCGACACCCTCGATCCGGCGGATGCGGTCACGCAACACCGCCATCGCACTGCTTTTCATGGTCCCTGGCATCGCTGGTCACATCGCATTTGTTCTCTTTTTGTTCTAGTTCGCGATGGCCTTGGAGTCAAGAGGAACGCCTTGTGCTATGCGGTCAGTCCCAGCGGGAACGCCGCCGCGGCCATCACCGCCAGCGCCGTCCAGAACTCCGTGAACTTCGCCACGTACTTGAAGTCGCACCACTTGAGCGGCTTGCCGATCATCGCTTTTCTCCATTGATGGTTGTTCTCGAAGCTTCATACGCCGCCACGCCGCGGCGTGGCGGCGCTGGCATTCCGCATAGGCCGCCACCGCCTCGCCGTCGGCGATGGCGAGCGCGCCCATGGACGGATCAGCGATCGGCGGCAATGGCGGGCACGGCTGCGCCGCTTCCGGCGGCAGCGAGGGGACCAGTGGCCGCACGCAACTGGTTGAGGTCGCGCCACACCCGCTCACCAAGACGGCACTCGCTGTAAACAGGCACGCTATGAACCTCATCGACGATCCTCCTGTTGATGGTCCTGTGTTCGATCCGCAGCCGGGATAGCTCGGCGCTCAGCCGCGCGCCGATCGCGTCGACGGCGCGCTGCACCAGCCGCTCCTCCGCCCTCGCCCGCTTGTCCGCCTCGCGAACGCTCCCATCCCAGCGGGCCTGAACCTCGGCCTTGCCCGCCTCGTAGCCGTCCTCGCGGATGGCCCAGACGCCCCAGGCAAGTCCGCCCAGCACCAGGACCGCCGCAGCTGCGGCCAGCAGAATCCGATGTGCGCCGATCCAGCGCACTAGGGTGAGCCACATCAGATAACCTCTTGGATAATTTTTGAAATTGAGCGTCGGTCGACGTTAGTACGACGACCCGTACCCGCCGCCATGGGAGTCACTGCGCCGCATGCTGATATCCTCCCACGCGGCGCCGAACACGTAGGCGCCGATGACCGACCCGACGAGCGCATACGCTCCCACCGCAAGCGTCTCGTTCAGCCGCGTGTCGGCACCCCAGAAGGTCAGGTAGGCGATCTGCCCGGCGCAGAACAGCAGTGTCGTGTGGATGATCCGCCGCCGCACCCGCCACGTGCCGCGCACATTGCGCGCGGGCGGCGGCGCCATCTCCTCCCCGTTCATCCGTAGAACTCAAGATAGGCCCGCCGGTACGCTTCCGGAGTCGCCCTCCCCAGCTCGGTGTTGAACACCTTCTTGGCCAGCGCCGCCATGCCGTCGAGCGTGTCGGGGATCGGGTCGGGCCGCCGGAAGTAGTGCACCCGCGCCATGGCGCAGGCATAGGGGATATTCCCCACCAGCGCGTCCTCTCGCCGCAGCGCCGCCGGCCGCAGCCCCTCCACCGCCTGCAGCAGGTCGGTGCGCTTTGCCTGCATCCAGCGGTAATGGTCGTCCAGCGTGGCTGGCTCCATCTGCCAGGCGCCCCGCGCCGGCCCCTTCAGCTGCCACAGGAACTCGCCCAGCCGGCTCTCATGCGCCGCCGTCATCAGCAGCAGCGTCTCGGCCTGGGGCGTGAAGGGAATGGGGCGGAAGCCGGTCAACGTGGCGTGCACCAGCCGCTTGAACTGCGCGGGATCGATCATGGCTTGTCCGCCTTCCTGTCCAGCTTGTCCTCGATCCGCTGCAGATAGGCGCGGATCTCCGTCATCTCCCGGTCGCGCTGATCCTCCAGACGGGTCATCCGTCCGGTCATCGCGCCAAGGGCCTTCTCGTTGCCGCCGATCCGCACCTCGGCCACCGAGATACGCGTGCCCTGTGCCGTGTACTGCGTGCCGATATAGCCCAGCACCCCCAGCATCAGCGTCAGCATGGCGGTCTGGACATGTCTCTCCCATCCGGCCCGGGGTCGCCCGGCCGGCGCGTCTTCGTTTTGCATCGGAACTCCTTGGACAATTGCGGGCGCACACACCCCGGCAACACAGAATATGTTTCTCTTTCGTTCTCACCGCTGCTACCGTATGCACTTATCGGTTGGGCGAATTTTCGAGGAGCACCGGCCGGTATGGGGGGTTGCGCGTCTGCGCGTGCCGGGGGCTTGGGATATGAAGACGCTGATATCGGCCATTCTGCTTGTATTTATTGCTGTGGCGCCAGCAAGCGCCGAGCAGACGGTCTTCCGCATGAACGGCTGGGAAGGAAGCCGGTACGACGAGGGAGGCTCTTACGCTCACTGCGCTGCCGAGGCCTACCGCTTGTCGGCCATCAGTATCCTTGCTCTTGCCATAAGGCACGACATCATCGCCCTGTCCATAAAACGCGACGGGAGCCTTGGAATCCTCGCCTCTTCGCCGCAATGGATGTTGAGACCCGGCGAGACGATGGATGCAGAAGTATTGATCGACGGCAAACTGGTCGCCGACCACGTTGAGGCAATCGACTACACCGCCGTAAGAGTCTTGTTTACCACTCCGGGAGAGATCAAAGCCGCGGGCCACGCTATTGCCAATGGCGAGATCATCGAGATCCGCACGCGCGCTGGCCGTTTTGCTTTCAAACTGAAAACCCCTAACGAGGTTCTCGAGGCCCTAGCCCAGTGCAATGACACCGCGATCACGGCGGAGTTTGATGCGCCTGAACGGGCGGGCGCCTTGCGGCGGAGCAAGGCCGAGCGAGTCGACCAGGCCGAGGCGATGACCTACGTCGTGAACTTGCTCTCCGCGGCAGGAATGAGCGGCCAGGTCTACCTCCAGCCTTCCGAGTATCGAGACACTCTCCCCGAGCAGGATGTGGTCTGGCGCAATCCGGACGGCACGATAGGCACCGCCGCTCTTTATGTAAATGCCCGCCGCGGCGACCTGGACCTCGCTTCCGGCAACATCCTCAGCGGCGAGGCCGCTTTCTGCGATGGCAACTTCACCTCGGGCGTGAAGCGGAAGGAAGAAGCGGAAAATGCCTTGCTCAAGGAAATGTTCACGACCTGCGATATGGACAGCAAGGTCCGCGAAACCTATTACGTGATCCATGCCACAAGGCAGGGCCTGTTAATGGCCATCGGCACAATCGCCCTGACCACAGGCCAACGCGAGGTGGTCGAAGATACGGGCAAAGCGATCGCCCGCGGCGCCCAGATGAGTTTCTGACAGTCGATCGACTTGTTACGACCTGCAGCCGCCGAGCCAGCCGCCGCCAAGGCTGGTCGGCATGAACGATTTCGTGGTCTGGATCGCCAGCGCATTGTTCTACCGTCACATTTTCAGTACGCCGAGCAGCCCGGTCTGCGGTTTTGCCTGCGTGCCGGCCATGACCCGGGCGCCGTCCTGCAACACGCCCAGCATATCGACCGGATAGTTGAACTGGCGCAGATACTGGTTGTAGGCGGCCTCGAGCCGCGCCTGCTCGGTGGCCTGCTCCAGCGCGCCCGCCTGCAGCAGCGCGCCCGAGCCCGCCAGCGCCATGTCCTGCTGGGTCTTGCCGAGTTGCCCCAGGTTGGTGGACGCGCTCAGGCCCAGATTGGCCGCGCTCAGCCCCGCCGCCTGGTTGAGTTGCTGCGCCCGCAGCGCCGCCTCCAGATTGACGCGCGCCGTGTCCTGCAACGCCGCCTGGTTGTACTGCGCCGCCTGCTGCCGGAACTGCGCGTCGGCCAGCGCCTGGTTGTAACGGTTGGACTGGTTCGCCAGCCCGGCCTGTTGCTGGAAGTTGGCGTTCTGTCCCACGGCGTATTGGCTGGCCGCCTGGTTCGACGTATCCGCCTGCAGCGCCCTGTCGTAGTCGCGCATCATCAGCTCGGCGGCCTGCCCGTAGCCCTGGCTGTAGAGGTTGGCCAGCGTGCTCGCCCGCGTGTTGTTGAACGTTGCGTTGGTCTCGGCGTCGACCACCGCCTGCCGCGAGCCGCCGAACGCCTGCGCGCTGACCGCGCGGGCATTGTCCGCCTGCCGCTGCATCTCCCGTTGGCGGTTCAGATCCATCATGGTCGTGTCGATGACTTGCGCGATGTAGGGGTTCAGATAGGCCGAGACGTCGCCGCCCAGAAAGGACCCCGCCCTCACGCTGCCGATCGCCGCCGGATCGACTGCGGCCGCGGTCACGTCGCCGACGGCCTGCATGGCGGCAGGCGCCATCTGCGACGACACCATCGTGCCCGGTGTCACCGTCAGCGGCCGGTAACCGCCCGCCTGCCTGGCCAGGTCGATGGCTGCGTTCACGGCGCTCCCGCCCACGTTGGAATTGACCGCGCTGACCAGCCCCTGGATGCCCATCTGCTGCGTCGGCGACAGTCCGGCCGTAAGCTGTCCGGTATAGGGCTCGAAGGGACGGCTGGCGACCTGTTGGCTCTTGTCCCACATGCCCTGCAGCGCCTTCTTGGCGTATTTCGGCGTGCCGCCACCCGAGTTGCCGCCCAGGAATCCCAACAGTCCCATGATATCTCTCCTTACAAGCTCATCGCGGCAAGGGTGCCGCCATTGTCCACGGTGATTTCCCAGCGGGTGCCGTCCGGGCTGCGCAGCACAAGGCGCTCGCGCCGCACGCCGTCGCCCAGGCTCAGTTCGATGTCCCGCCCGGTCTTGCGGTTGTCCAGGTCGGCGCGCTCCAGTTCCGCGTTCAGCCGCTGCTGGTAGTCGCGGCTCCAGGTATCCTGCGGTATCGGCAGTCTCATGCCCGCCTCCTACCGCAAGCTGGTCGGCTGCACGTCGAGCCGCATGGCGCCAACCCTCCATGATCTCGCCCGGACACCTTCGATGCGCAACCGCACCTGCCGCGCCGAGAACCGCACATCCGTCGGGTTGGCCAGCGTGTAAGGCCCGAACGACGTCTCTGTATCCGTCGGATAGAACTGCGCTTTGAAGATGGCACGCACGTCACCCAGCGTCAGCTCGTCGGGGATCAGCTGGCGCACCATCATCACCTGCTCGCCATTGCCGATCTGCACCGGCCCGCTCTCGGCGAACACGGTCGCGCCGTCATAGGCGAAGCCCACCTCGTGCTCGAATACCGCCCCGGCCGGCGACACATAGAGCGGATTGGGCCACACCCCCTTGTCCACCCCCGCCGACCGCGCCAGCGACCCGGTCATCCAGTGCCCCTCGGTCGTCGAATACGACACGTAGCTGTCGCATTCGGTCCCCGCGACCGACGGATAGAACCAGGTCACCTCGTCGAAGTCTGAATTGGTGACGGCGAACACCTTGGCCTTCTGGTCCGCGTTCAGGGTCAGCCGTACCAGGTCGGCCACGTCCGACTGCACTGCCCGCACGACGCCGCCGTCATAGACGTAGAACGAGCCCGCATCGCCCATCCAGATCGCCACGTCGCCATTGATCACCGCGCAGGCGTTGGCCGCGATCAGCCCGCAGCCGTTGCCGACCGAGCGGAAGCCGTACACGTAGGGCGGCCCGACATATTCCGCCACATGAGCGTCTACCGAAGTCAGGATCAGTGTCTGCCCCCGCACCCGCTTGCCGGCCATGATGGCGCCCACGGTCGCCAGTTCCTTGTCGCCGGCCTGGTTGGTCGCCGAGGGCGTCCAGCTCGTGTTGTTCTCCTGGTCCGACCAGCGCACCAGCCGCTTGTTGCCGCCCGCCCCCAGCGCGAAAAGGAACCGCTCGGTCGTCGCCACCAGTCCCGCGCAGCCGGTCGGTGCACCGCTGATCACTGCCGCATCGCCGCTCAGCGGCCATTCGTACAGCTTGCCGTCCGCCGTGGAGCACGCCACCAGATGCTCGCCCCAGCTGTCCAGCGACCATGTCGTCGCCGCCGTGATCGAACTGGTCGAGCTGCGCGGCGTGCCGTAGGCCTCCGCGCCGTAGAGCTGCGCGCCATAGCCGTCCTGCGCCCCGGAATCGTCGCTGCCGCCGGTCAGTCCAATTGGCGTGATCTCGTCCACCGTCCCGGCTTCGTCGATTTCGTAAAGGTGGTCCGGTGTGCCCACCGCGAGGTGCCGGTCGCCACTGTTGTCCACCCAGGCAATGGCGCCGCGTGCCGGCCCGCTCAGCCCGCTGGTAAACGGCAGCCAGCCACCCACCGGCAGCATGGCGCCGTTCGCCCAGCGCACCAGGTTGGCCGCTTGCCACCGGCCGGCCGATTGCAGCGCCGTCCCGTTGCCAAACACGCCGGGCGGAAGCACCAGGGGAAGATAGCTCATCACAATATCCACATGATCAGGGGTGCCGACCCGCTCGCCGGCGTGTCGGTCGTCGTCACTTCCAGCTTGGGGTCGTTTGCCGTGCCGGTCTGGTCGGCGGTAAAGAAGGTGGCGGTGTCGTAGCTGCCCGCCGCGATGCCATCGAACTGCGACGAGCACAGCAGCAGATAGGTTGACCCGCTGGTGCTCACCGCCGACGCCAGCGAACTGCTGGTCAGCGCGTTGTACTGGTCCGCGCCGATGGCCGAGATTGATTTCGATGCCCGCACCGTCAGCCCGCCATAGGCGGACGCGTCGCGCCAGTCGCCCGTCTCCAGCGTACCGCCCCAGTTGTAGGACGTCGCCTCCACCGACCACTCGCCACCGCCCAGCTTGCTGGTGCACCACAGCGACAGCGTCGCCGACGTCACCGTGTCGTCGTCGGGAATGCCCGAGGTGCCGAACGCCAGGAAGTACTGGTAGGCGCCATAGATGTAGCCGCCGCCGACGCCCGTCAGGTCGAGGAACGTCTGTCCCAGCGTCGCGGCCGCCCCGGTGTCGTCGAGCGCCAACGAAGTTCCGCCCTGGCACCCCGGCCAGTTCGGTGCGGTCGAGGTGAGCATGCCGTCGCCGGTCGCCGCATAGAACGTATAGCTAGCCATGGAAGAACCCCGACGTCTGGATCATTTCGCGGAACGCGGCCGCTGGATCGTGCACCACCGCGCCGTCCACCCGCACATGCGCCGGCGGATTGCCGATGATCCAGGGATTGCCGAACGGCAGCTCGGCGCCGTCCTGCACAAGCGCCAGGTGCACCCGCAGCATCCCGCCAACGTCCCGCAATGCGCTCACCACCACGACGCGGCCGCCGCCAAGATCGACCTCCATCGGCACCGCCACCGCGGCGACGATCTCCGCGGCGCTCATCAGTAGGTCGCCCGCAGTTGCAACAGCACCTGCAGGCCCTTCGGCTTGGTGGTCGAGGATGAGTCCACGTCGATGGTCACATAGTCGCCGTCGGCCAGCGCCGGCGTGCCCGACAGCGTCCCGCCGGTCGAGGCCGTGCCGCCTGAGGCGATCGACAGGTTGGACGAGAAGATCGACGCTCCGTTCTTGTTCACGTCGATCAGCGTCGCGTTGGTCGTCCCGGCCGTGTCCACATAGGCCTTCGCCGCGATCACCGTGAACGAGGACCCCGGCGGCATGTAGATGCGCCCCGCCAGGTTGGTGCCGTTGGCGATGCTGGTCGCCGACTCCACCACCCGTACCATCAGGAACTGGTCGATCTGTAGCGGCAGGTCGGTGATCAGCACCTTCTTGTGGGTGCTGGCCGAGGCGTCCCACGTCACCAGATAGTCCGCCGCCTTGTCGGGGGTCGTGTCCGCCGTCAGCCCGTTGACGTTGAGCGATAGCGTCCGGCTCGCCGTCAGGTCGCCGCCGCCGGTCAGGCCCGCACCCGCCGACACCGACACCGCCGCATGGTCCACATGCTCGTTCGCCGCGAAATTGGTCAGCGCGTCGTGGTCGATCTTGTCCAGCCGCGCCTTCTTGTGCGACGACGCCGACGTGTCATAGGTCACGATGTAGTCCGCCGTGGTCTGCGGTGACAGGTCCTCGGTCAAACCGGCGATGTTCAGCGAGATCGTCCGGTTGGCCGAGATGTCCCCGCCCCCGGTGAGCGCCCCGCCCGCCGAGATGCTCACCGCCGTGTGATCCACGTGCCGGTTCGCCACATAGCCCGTCAGCCCGTCATGGCTGATGTTGGTGGTGCCGGTCACGGTCAGCGTGCCTGCCACCGCCAGCGTCTTGCCCGCCCCGACCTTGAGGCCCACCGACGTTCCCGTCCCGTCGCCCTTGAAGATCGCGTCGATGCTGTCGAGGTCCGTATTCAGCTTGCCGCCCCAGGTACCCGAGGAGGCGCCCACCTCCGGCTTGGTCAGCCCGAGATTGGTCGTCGTCGTGTCAGCCATGACGTTCATCCTTGATGGCAAATGGAGAGCGCAGGCGCGGCCATCGGCCGCACCTCACGCCTGATGTCAATGAAAAGGGAACCCCGACCGGCTGCTAGGACGGCGTCTGCCGCTGCCTGGAGCGTGTGCCGGTACAATCGACAGGATCGTTGTCGAACATCTCGATCAGTCTGAGCGCCTCGGCTTTAAGCTCCTGCGTGATGTTGCACCTCGGGGAAGACCCGCCTTTACTCACGTGGTCTGGATCCGCGCCGTGCAGCAGCAGCAGGTACATGTAGCCGAGATTGCCATTGGCGGCCGCGTAGGCGAGAGGCGTCATGCCGTCGTCCATCGTTGTGTCCGCGGGAGCACCCGCCTCCAGCAGCAGCTTCAAGATCATCAGGTTCTCGGGCATCGTGGTCGATTTCCGCAACTCGACTTGAAAATCGACGTTTCTTGGCTCCCAGACGCCTACGGCCGCGAAGATCAGCGGTATACCTTTCGGGAATTGCTGATTTACGTCATCCCCTTCTGCGATGTAGCGCTTGGCGCTCACATAGTCGCCGGCATCGATTGCCTGTACTAGGCGAGGCCCCTCCTGAGGATTGTATAATATCGCATCGCCATGGTCGGGTTCGGAACATGCGGCTGTCCCGGTGATCACGATAGTGGCGGCCAGCAGCCTGGCCGTTCCCATTATCGCGGCGAGCGCTTTCCGGGATGCTGGGAACGTTTTCGATACCATTGCCTCAACTCCTCCACATCCGAATCAAGAGGATGAAACGGATACCGCCGGACTGAAGTAACTCGCGGATACTCGCCCCATCCAGGTATCGGCTTTGAACTCAGGGTAAGAGCCTCCGTGCCATAGGGGACAATGTCTCTTGCAGTGCCTGCACCGAGATCGGTCCCGCGCCTGTTTCCCGTTACAGTTTCTGTACTTCCATATTGATGCGTACATTCATAGTTCGCTTTGTTGTGCCAGTTCGCCCACAGCTTGTAATCATGCAACGTATTGCGGAGAGGCTCGTCCGCTGCAATGCAGGATGCCTGGATCATATCATGAACAGATTGTGGCACACTTTGCCTGGGGTTGTCCATATCCGACGGTTTCTGCGGTCGTCTTTCCATGGCGAGGCGCTCCTCCTGCGACATGATCGGTCTTCCCCACCGATCCAACGGATTCAGAAGAGGACCGAGGAACTCTTCAAGCGCCGCCGCCGCTTCCCGATAATTTCTGTACCCCATCCTGGCCTCCTCTACCCGAATACCGCCGCCGGCCGGATCGCCACCCGCCCTTGCGGGAAGCGCGCCCGGTCGTCCTCGATGATCATCTCCCGCAGGGCCGCGTCGTACATGGCTGCCCAGGAAGGCGTGCGCGGGTCGTTCACATACGGCCCGGCCAGCGCCAGCGTCCCGTGGAAGTACACGTCCGGATAGTTCGCGAGCAGCCAGTTGCTGGTGCTGGAGTCCGACAACGGCGGCAGCTTGCGGTAATAGGTCAGCTCCGCCTCGTACTCGCCGTCCGGCGCCGGCAGCACCTCGATCTCGCCGCCGATCACCGAGTACCAGACGGGCGCGCCGCCCGCCGCATAGGCCGGCTTCAGCGCGTCCAGCGCCTCCGCCGTGCGGAACTCCAGCCGCCGCACCGGATCGGTGTTGAGCTGCAGGCCCGCCGCCGCCAGGAATTCCTCCGGCAACGCGATGAACCGCCCATCTATGCTAGCGGTCGACCGCTGCAGCATCCGCCGTACCCGGACATTGCGGTTGATGTTGGCCTCCACCAGCCGGATCGCCGCCGGCAGATGCGCCGTGATCTCGGACGTGACGAACTGGTTCGCCGCCGCCTCCTTCAACTCGCCCAGTGTCGCGATGGTCATTTCGCCAGATCCATGGTCTTGGACGCGGGCGTCAGCGGCGGCGTCGGGTTGCGCCGGTTGCGGCCGGCCCGGTCCTCCTGCAGCAGCTCGTCCACCGCCGACACCATCAGTTCGGTGTAGTTGGCCGCCGCGGCCTCGTCGCGCAGGTAGATCGCGCCCTCGATCAGCGCGGCGTACAGATAGGTCTCCGGGCTCTTGGCCAACAGCCAGTTGGTCGTGACCGAGCCGGAAAGCGCCGGGATCTTCTGGTAGTAATACAGCGTCGCCGAGCCGTTATAGGCCGGCCGCACCTGGATCGTGGTGCCCATGATGCTGAAATATTGCGGCGGCGCATAAGGGCGGTGCCGGTACTGGAATTCCGGGCTGTCCGGCTCGACGAACTCCGGCACCGACGCGGGCGACGTGGCCACCGTCAGAAAGCGCCACTCCAGATAGTCGCTGGGCAGCGTCGCCTGCCCTTCCGTGTGCAGCGACAGGCTGGTCGAGGTCTCCATCGCCCGGCAGCGGATGCGCCGGTTCAGCCGCGCCTCCGCGTTGGCGATGAAGTTCGGGATGGTGGCGGAAAGGTCCGCCCGGTTCATCCAGTCGGCGATGGCCTGCTGCAGTTCCGAATAGGTCGTGATCGGCATTATGCGTTCTCCATTGCATCCCGGCCGCGGTGCGGTCAGGCGTGGTTGAGGGCTTGCTGGAAGCCGCTGATACTGTGGATTTCCTCGGAAAGATCACGTTCGACCGGCACCGGCGCGCGGACCGCGACCGTCGTCATACGGCGCCTGGCCGGGTGCGGAAGAACCGGTTGTCCGGATCGTTAAGCCAGCGCCGCAGCGCCGCCTGGTCGTCCACGATGCCGGTGCGTTTCAGCGCCCAATAGACTGACATCGGGATCGAGGCGACCCGCTGCCCGTCGCCCCACCGCGCCGGCGCGTCGTTGAAGTCGGCCTTGTTGATCTCGACGATCCCGGTCACGTCCTGCTCCTTGCGCAGCACGGCCGTGTCGGTGCCCTCGTCGTAAAGCCAATACGTCGTGACGCCGGTGAAGGCGTCCCGTGAAAAGACCCTGTCCATGAAATCCCCTTGGAATGGACGCGCGCCAGAAGACGGCCGCGCATTCACACCGCCGTCTTCTATCGCATGACTTTCAGCGGCACGCCGTGTCGGACGCCGCCGTCTCCCGATTTATGGTGTCCCGGTTACGTCCTGGGGCGGCAACCCGTGGTTGATTGCCCACACCGCTGCCTCGGTCCGGTTATGCGCGCCGATCTTCCTGAGGACCGACTTCACATGCACCTTGACCGTTCCCTCGGTGATCGCGAACCTTTGGGCGATAACCTTGTTGGCATAGCCCTTCGACAGTCCCACAAGGATGTTTGCCTCCTGGGGCGAAAGCTTTACCGAGGCGGGCATCTCGTCGATGGAGCCATGCATCAGCACGTCGTGCGTCAGCATATCCACCAGCTCCGACGGCAGCACCTTCTCCCCTGCCAGGACCAGTTCCATCGCCGGCTGCAGCGCCTCGAGGGAAATGTCCCGCAACAGATAGCCGCATGCGCCGGCCTGCATCGCCGATTTCAGATCCGGAAATACCATCTTTTCGGCAAGGACCACGACCGGTGCGATACCCAGGCCGCAGGCTCGCTCGATCATGGCGAGCGCCGCGCTGTCCGATTGCTCTGGATGTACCGCGAGCAGGATCAACGAAGGTGGTTCGGCTTCCCCGGCGAGTTCCTGGAGCCCTTCAAGGCTTGCCATGGCGTGGGCTACCTCGAATGAGGTTCCCATAAGGAGCAGTGTAAGCCCCTCTCTGAATAATTTGCTGCGCTCCACCAGCCAAATGTGGTGTTTCATTTCCCGGCTCCCCAGACTCGTAACAACCATCAACGCATCGAAATTGATTCAGTTCCGAAATATCCCTCCCAGCGGAATTATCCACAGAATATTTCGCCTCGCTTCCGGCGCATACCTCCAACGGGGTAGCAAACTCTCCCAACGGGGTAGGAAACTCTCCCAACGGGATGTAGGATCATAATACCTCATACCTGCAAGCTGCAGAAAAATAGCGATGAATGCTTGAATTATTTTCAGTGCAGATGACTGAAGTTTTTTTTCGACAAGATTATTCATCTTTATTACTTCATAAATTGTACGGCTTTTCGTACAATTGATATACGATAAATTTCTGATCCTCGGCAGGGGAGAGTTCCCATGCAACTCAAAAACTTCGGCTGATTTGTCGCTTTCTGGCAGACACTTGCAGTGTCTGGAACTCGTAGCCATCGGCAAGTCGAACGCGGACATCGGCCGGCACCTGGGCCTTTCCGAGGATGTTGTCACCGGGGAAATTGCTGAGGCGTGCCGCCGCCTTGGCACGCCGACCGGAATCCAGGCCGCGTACGTGGCTCGTCATGCGGGCCTTCTGGGCCCCCGATGACCGCAGGCCAGCCCAGCGGCGAAGCCCATCGTAATTCGGCGCCACATGTGTTCCCCTGATGGTTTCCTCGGAGGTAAAGAATGCGCATTCGCGTCGGCTACGAGTTCGTTTACGATTTCCCCCAGCCCACGCCCATGATCGCCTTGCTGAACGTGCACTATTCGCGCGTCGCCGCTCTTGAGGGCCCTGACCATCTGACGACGGTCCCGCCGGTTCCGGTCGAAAGCTACCGTGACAGCTTCGGTAACTGGTGCAGCCGGCTGGTCGCGCCCGCCGGCCGTTTCACCATGACCACCGATGCCGTGATCGTCGACGACGGCCTGCCCGACCCCGTCGATCTCTACGCCATCCAGCACCCGGTCGAGGATCTGCCGGCGGACACCCTGCAGTTTCTGCTCGGCAGCCGCTATTGCGAGACTGACCGCCTGGCTGACGAGGCGTGGCGCCTGTTCCAGCACACGCCGCTCGGCTGGAACAGGGTCCAGGCCGTGTGCGACTTCGTCCACAACCACATCCGCTTCGACTACCAGCAGGCCCGCAACACCCGCACCGCCGCCGAAGCCTATTTCGAGGGCACCGGCGTTTGCCGTGACTTTGCCCATCTGGCCGTCACCTTCTGCCGGTGCCTCAACATCCCCACCCGCTACTGCACCGGCTACATCAGCGATATCGGCACGCCCCAGCCCTGGGGCATCGGCGATTTCGCCGCCTGGATGGAGGTGTTCCTCGGCGGCCGCTGGCACACCTTCGATCCGCGCAACAACACCAGGCGTATCGGACGCGTCCTCATCGCCCACGGCCGCGACGCCGCGGACGTCCCCCTCACCCACACTTTCGGCCCCAACAACCTGGCCGGCTTCCGGGTCTGGACCGACGAAATCGCGGGCTGACCTCCGGCATATTTAACGTCCCCGCCCTGTGAAACATTGCGCGGCCGCCACGGAGCGCATACCTTTATCGAGGGGATACACCCTCACAGGGGCACATCATGAAACAGGGATCACTTCTGCGGCCGGCGCTCGCCGCCGCCTTCACCCTCGTCCTCGCCGGCTCGGCGTTCGCCGCCGAGATGGACAAGGCTTCTCCCGTGCTCGCCAAGGGACCGGCGGCCTCCTCCGCCGCCGCGACTGCGGCCTGCACGGACTCCGGCGGCAAGCCGGTGACCGATCCGGCGGTCTGCGCGTCCGGCATGTGCAAGGACTCCACGGGCAAGCCGGTCACCGACCCGGCCGTCTGCGCCTCCGTCTCCGGCGGCCCGCGCAGCGGCGCCAGCTGGAACCTGAAGGAAAACACCAAGTAAGCCGGGCGCCGGGAGCGTTCCGGCGCCGCTGCCTCCACCGATGGAGACCACCATGCGTATCCTTGCGTTCACCACGGTCGTGGCCGTTCTCGCCTCCGCCGCCATTTCAACGTCGGCCGGTGCCGCCGGCTACTGCAAGATGAAGGACGGCTCGATGGGCCTGACCTGCGTCGTTTCCACCAGCGGCCAGGTCTATGGCTGCGTCAAGGATCTCAAGGATTGCGGTGCCCTCAGCGTCACCAACCCGGCGGGTTCCGGCGCCTCTTCGTCGAAGGATGCCGCACCGCCATCGCCGCCTGCCCCTGCGACGGAAGACGGCCAGAAGATCACCAAGTCCCGCAGCAACATCCAGAACAACTGACCGGATGACGCCGCGCGCTGGTGACGGTACGCGCGTTCGGTCATGGGATTCTTTGGACCGAGGCACATGACGAAACAGGTAACTCTTTTCCATTCGGCACTCGTCGCCGGCGTGCTTCTCGTCGCTCTTCCCGCCTCCTCGGCTGGCATCAACACCGTCAATAACGGCATGCCCAACCGAATCTCCATGAACCGCTGCATGGATCCATCGGGCAAGCCGGTGACCGACCCCGCCGTCTGCGCGTCGAGCGGCTGCGTCGACGACACCGGCAAGAAAGTCACCGATCCAGCAACCTGTGCGGCGCCGCCGTCGTCCGGCCCGGCTTCTCCCCCGCCCCAGCAGGGCACGGTCGTCAAGTCGAAGAGCAACGTCAGGAACAACTGACGCAGTCGAAGGTCGGGTCAGAAATGATCTTCCGACCGGAACGGCCCGTAACGGGTCGCGGCTCCGACCAGATAGGCCGTCGACCAGCCGATCAGGATGAAGCCGTTGATGCCTTCCAGCGAGCCGAACAGCCGCCAGGCGTGATCGAGCGTAATGTCGCCATAACCCAGCGTCGAGAACGTGACGGTTGAGAAGTACAGCGCGTCGGCGAAGGTGGGAAACGCGCCCACGATCAGATAGGCCGAGGCCCAGACCCACACTTCGACAGTATGCAGCACGAATACGCCGAGGACGGTTGCCACCATGGCGCCGGTCTTGGCGAAATCATGCCGGTGCAGCCTGAGCGACAGGATCATGCGCGACATCGTCCGCGACAGGATGATCAAGCCCACGGTGTGAATGACCACGGTAATGGCCACGAGCAAGGAACCCAGGCCCAGATTGGTCAGCATGGCACGACTCTAGCGCAGATGTTCCCACAGTTCGCGCTCGTTCTGGTGATACTGGTGCTCGATGCCCTTGAAGTCGCCGCGCGAAACCACGCCGACGACACGCCCCGCCTTGATCAGGGGAATGTGCCGGAAGCCGCCGTCCCACATCAGGCGCAGCGCGTCCAGCGCCGTATGATCGGGCGTCATGGTTTCCGGGTTGCGCGTCATGGCTTCGCCAAGCGGCATGGTCCGCCCGTCCCTGCCCGTTGCGAGCACCCGGCTCACCGCGTCCCTGCCCGTGAATATCCCGAGCAGCCGGCCAGCGTCGTCGGTGATCAGCACCGACCCCACCTGCCGTTCCGCCATCTCCCGGCACGCCTCCAGGACCGTGGCGGTCCTGGACATGGTGAGCGGCTGCTGGTGCAGGACGATAT
>JBKJNE010000178.1:0-4632 GCA_046596015.1 Alphaproteobacteria bacterium | reverse complement strand
ACGGCGACATGTACCGGAAGGGCGAGCAGGGCTTCCATCACTTCGCGATCCTCGTGCCCGACATCGACGAGGAGAAGCAGCGCTTCGAGAAGGCCGGCTGCGAGACGGTGACCGAGCTGTTCTCGTCGGCGCGCGTCGCCTACATGGACGCGCGCCACCTGTTCGGCTGCTTCGTCGAGCTCTATCAGGACAACCCGCAGGTGCGCGCCTCGTTCAAGGAATGGAAAGACCTGCACGAGGCCTGGGACGGCAAGACCGACCCCATCCGCGTCCGTCACTTCACGCCGCCGAAAGAGTAAAGGGGCGCTCGAAAGAACCCTCTCCCCTTGGGTCCCCTTGGGAGAGGGGTTACGCAGGGCGCTAAGCCGACGGCCCGACGTGGTGCCGATGTAAGTTCTTTTTTCTCGCGCCCCAACCCGGCACTATCTCGAGCGGTACAAAGTACGAGGCGGGGGAACCATGACACAACCCAGACGCGGGCCACTCGACGGCATCCGGGTGATCGACATGTCGACCGTGCTGCTCGGCCCCTATGCGGGCCAGATCCTCGGCGACCTGGGCGCCGACGTGATCCGGGTGGAATCGCCCAAGGCCGACATGACCCGCTGGGCGGGGCCGTCCACCCATCCGGGTTTCTCGCCCATCTTCATGAACTGCAACCGCAACAAGCGCTCGCTGTGCCTCGACCTGAAAAAGGACGGCGCGAGGGAGGCGCTGGTCGAGCTGGTCCGCACCGCCGACGTGTTCCTGCACAACGTCCGGCTGGAGGCCATCGAGCGCCTCGGCCTGGGCTACGACGCCGTCAGGGCTATCAAGCCGGACATCGTTTATGTCCATTGCGTCGGCTACGGCAGCGAAGGGGCTTATGCCGGTCGCCCCGCCTATGACGACCTGGTGCAGGCCGCGGCCAGCGCGGTCAGCCTCAACCGGATGACCGACCCTGACGAGGAGCCGCGCTACATGGCGACGCTGGCCGCCGACAAGACCACCGGCCTGCACGCCGCCTATGCCACGCTGGCCGCGCTGTTCCACCGCGAGCGAACCGGCGAGGGCCAGTTCGTCGAGGTTCCCATGCTGGAAAGCTTCACCTCGTTCCTGATGATCGAGCACATGAACGGCCACACCTGGGAGCCGCCGCAGGGCGACTACGGCTATCACCGCATCATCAACATCAATCGCAAGCCCTACCGGACCAAGGACGGCTATATCTGCATCATGCCCTACTCGACCGATCAGTGGCGCCAGGCACTGCGCCTTGGCGGCATTCCGATCGCCGACGACGATCCGCGGCTGCGGACCATGGGCGGCCTCGCCCGTCACTTCCGCGAGCTCTACGGCCTGCTGACCGAGGTCACGGCGACCCGCACCAGCGACGAATGGATGGCGTTGCTGACCGAGCAGGATATCCCGGTGATGCGGGTGAACCGCGTCGAGGACCTGAAGACCGAGGAGCATCTGTCCAGCGTCGATTTCTTCGAGCAGCGCCGGCATCCCACCGAGGGTGTCTACCACTCCATGCGCCAGCCGGTGAAGTTCGCGCAGACGCCCGCGTCGGTCCGCCGCGACCCGCCGGGCCTGGGCGAGCACAACAGGGAGGTGCTGCTGGAGGCTGGGCTGAGCAGTGAGGCGGTGAGCGCACTGGAGGCGTCGGGCGCGCTCCACAGCCTGCTGCCGAACGACTGATTGCTACCCTATTGATTTTGCGAGCAGCGGGAAGCAGTCCAGCCCTCGGCGCAGGTAAAACCCTATCCGTGTCCCTGAGCGTGTCGAAGGGCCTTGCAGGACCGCTGATGCAGGCCCTTCGACACGCTCAGGGACACGGTGAAAATTGAGACTCGCGGCGGAAGTTGGATTGTTTCGCGCTGCTCGCAAAATCAGGAAAGAGCTGTCACCCTTCCCAGACCACCCGGTTCTCGTCGACGAACATGGCGCGGGTCGCGTTGCGGTCGATGAAGTTTTCCACCGTCCTGTCGGCGGGCGCGGCGGCGTCCCGTTCCTGGGCGGCGCTGTCGGCCCACCACAGTTCCTCGACGCCGTCATAGAGCGGCTCGGTGCCGGCATAGGCCTCGCCGACGACCGGCGATTTCACCCAGCGCTGCAGGTTCTTGCCGCCGCTGAAGACGGGCGCGTCGCGCCCCAGCCAGAATTCCTCGAACGCGGCACGGCTGACGCGCGGATTGCGCTTCAGGAAGAACAGCACCTTCACCGGCCGGGCGTCCCTGGCCAGCTTGGGGCCTTCGATCATCACCTTCTCGTGGACCAGCACGCCGTCCGAGCGCACCCGCATGAACGCCGGCTCGTCGATGAAGGCGCCGGTCATGTATTCGGGCATGGTGGTCAGGCGGCGCGCCGATTCCAGCGAATCGAGCCACACCTCGGGACAGCCGTCAGACGGCGGCTGGAAGCCCGGATACGCCTTCGCGGCCCGGTGATTCTGCACGTAGCGCCGCATCACCGGCACCAGTTTTACCGCGTGGTCGGCGTGCGGGCCGCGCCAGTGGGCGTGGAACTGTTCCTGGCTGATGTCGCCGCGTTTGTGCAGCATGCCAAAGGTCTTGATCATCGTCGTCCCCTGTTTCACGCGCCTTTCCGGACGCGTTTCGCCGAACTGTAACAGGCGACTTCCCGCACGCAACGCGCTTTCGGCTTGGCAATCCGGAAACCTCCCGTCAGTCTTGTTACCGGGGAGAAATATCGATGTCGAACACGGATGCCGCCGCGCCCGAGGGCCGGAAACTCAGCAGGAAGACGATCTTCTTCTACGGCCTCACCGACATGCCGGTGATGATGGCGCTCATCCCGCTCGCCGTGTTCCTGCCGAACTATTACACCAGCGACCTGAAACTCGACCTGGTGATGGTGGCCAACGTGCTGCTGATCACCAGGCTGCTCGACCTGCTGATCGACCCGCTGATCGGCTGGCTGAGCGACAGGAGCCAGTCGCGCTGGGGCCGCCGGCGCCCGTGGATCCTGGCGTCGGCGCCGATCCTCGCCATCTCGTTCTACATGCTGTTCCTGCCACCGCCCGACGCGACCATCTGGTACCTGACCGGCTGGATCATGCTGATGTGGATCGGCTGGTCCATGCTGCTGATCCCCTATTACGCCTGGGCGGCCGAACTGTCGGAGGACTTCCACGAGCGGTCGATCATCACCGGCTGGCGCTCCATGGCGGGTGTCGTCGGCCAGCTTCTCGCGCAGGCGCTGCCGGTGTTCGCGCTGCTCGTCTTCGGCTATGGCGGTACCGGCGAGACCCTGAAGCTGGTCGGCATCATGGTGGTGGTGCTGGTGCCGGTCTGCATCCTGCTGACGGTCACCCAGGTGCCCGAGAAGCAGAACTACGTCCGCTCGGTCATGCCGTTGTTCACGGGGGTGAAGCTGATGTTCGCCAACGGGCCGTTCCTGCGGCTGGTGCTGGCGTTCCTGATCGGCTTCACCGCCCTGTCGATCACCACCACGCTCTATCTGTTCTACATCCGCCATGTGGTCGGCGAGCAGAAGATGGGCGTCTACATGCTGATGGTGTTCTACGTCTGCAACATGGCGGCGGTGCCGTTCTGGGTCTGGCTGTCGCGCCACATCGGCAAGCACAAGGCGTGGATCTTCAGCTTCGTGCTGATCAGCCTCGCCAATCCGTTCTATATGCTGCTCGGGCCGGGCGATTTCTGGTGGATGCTGCCCATGACCATGGTCTCGGGCATTGCCGCCGGCGCATTCGCCGCGCTGCCCAATTCCATGAAAGCCGACGTCATCGACGTGGATTCGCTGAACAGCGGCGAGGACCGGGCAGCGCTGTACTTTTCGGTCTGGTCCGTGACCCAGAAGGCGGCCTCGTCGCTGGCCGGCTGGCTGGCGCTGATGGGCCTTGCGTGGTTCGGCTTCGATCCGAAGGTGCTGACCAACGGACCCGACCAGATCGAGGGTCTGAAGCTGATGTTCGCGCTGGTGCCGTCGCTGTTCTTCCTCGGGGCGGGAATCGTCGCCTGGCGCTACCCGATCACCGAAGCGGTCCACGCCGATGTGCGCGCCCAGCTCGATGCGCGCCGCGCAGGAGCAACTCCGGCCCTGGCCGAATAGCGGTTAGGGAACGATGCCTTCCATCGACGTGACCGTGTTGTCGACGATCATCTCGGCGCCGTTGGTGTACCTGCTTTCGTCCGACGCCAGGTAGAGCACCATGTAGCCGATGTCGTCGGGCTGGCCCGGCGTGGTGCCGCGCACCGACGGCTTGTTGCGCGGATCGGCGGCGATGGCCTCGGCCACCTGCCTGCCGACCGCCTGGGTCATCGGCGTGACGATGCCGCCGGGATGGACCGAGTTGACCCGGATCTTGTCGCCGTTCTGGGCGCAGTGGACGGCGGCCGCCTTGCTCATCAGCCGGATTGCGCCCTTGGCCGCGGCGTAGGCGAACACGTAGGGGACGCCGACGATGCCGGCGATCGACGACATGTTGACGATCGAGCACGGCTCGCCGCTCTCGCGCATCAGCGGGATGGCGTGCTTCATGCCGTAGAAGGTGGCGTCGGTGCTGACCGCGTTGACCGCGCGCCACTGCTCCTCGGTGCAGGTCTCCACGGTCCCCGGGATGACGATGCCGGCGTTGTTCACCAGCACGTTCAGCTTGCCGTATTT
>JBKJNE010000379.1:0-3606 GCA_046596015.1 Alphaproteobacteria bacterium | reverse complement strand
CTCGTGCTCCCAGACCGTCGCGTCTTCAGCCACCAGGTCCAGCGCCGCGTCGACCAGCGAGGTCATCTCCGGCGCGCCGTAGACCTTGCCGGTCACCGGCGTCGGTGAGCGGGCGGGATCGAACGGGGCGGGCGCATGGGCGATCTCGGCATAGCGGGCGGCCAGGCGCAGGATTTCCGCGCGCAGCGCCTCGGCCTCGGATGTGCTGTCCGGCCTGGTGCTCATGGCGTGTCCTTTGGCCAGATGTGCCACGGCGCGTCGCCGCTGTCCCACAATTGCTGCAGATGGGTCAGGTCGCGCAGTGTATCCATGGGCTGCCAGAATCCGGTGTGGCGATACGCCATCAGGTCGTCGTTGCGCGCCAGGGTCTGCATGGGCTCGTGCTCCCAGACCGTCGCGTCTTCAGCCACCAGGTCCAGCGCCGACGGCGACAGCACGAAGAAGCCGCCGCTGATCAGGCCGCCTTCGCCGCTGGGCTTCTCCTCGAACCGGTCGACCTTGTCGCCGTCGATGTGCAGCGCGCCGAAGCGGGCGAGGGGGGAAACGGCGGCGACTGTCGCCCGTCTGCCGTGCCCGCGGTGAAAGGCGATCTCGGCGGCGATGTCGATGTCGGCGACGGCGTCGCCATAAGTCATGCAGAACAGCTCGTCGTCGCCCAGGTAGTCGCGGATGCGCCGCAACCGGCCGCCGGTCTGCGTCTCCAGGCCGGTATCGACCAGCGTCACCCGCCAGTCCTCGGCCTCGCTCCGGTGCACGGTGATGCCCGAGCGCAGGTCGATGGTGACGTCGCTGGCGTGCAGGGCATAGTTGAAGAAGTATTCCTTGATCAGGGCGCCCTTGTAACCCAGGCAGATGATGAAGTCCCTGATGCCCGCCTCGGCGTAGATCTTCATGGTGTGCCACAGGATTGGCCGGCCACCGACCTCGACCATGGGCTTGGGCTTGTTGGCGGTCTCCTCGCTCAGCCGCGTGCCGCGGCCGCCAGCCAGGATCACGGCCTTGATTGGACGTTCCGTTGCGTCAGCCATGGGTCACGGCTCCAGCAGGGGAATGAGCATGTTCCCGGCCAGTTCGTCGCGCGGCAGGAACGGCGCCAGGTCCTCGAGTGGCGAGGTGACCATGCGGCCGTCGTCGAGCCGGCGCGAGCTGAGCTTGGGCGCGAAGGCCTGGTCCGGGTCGAGCATCACCTCGCAGAGCTGCGGGCCGTCGGCGGCCAGCGTCGCGGCCACGCCCCGGTCGAGCTCGTCCAGGCTGGAGATGCGCCGCACGCCGAAGCCCAGCGCGGCGCCCAGCTTCACGAAGTCGGGGAAGGTCACGCCGCTCTCCGGGCCGCAGCCGACGATGTTGTCCGAAAAATAGTTCTGCTGGGTCTGGCGGATCGACAGATAGCCGTTGTTGTTCAGCACGAACACCTTCACCGGCAGGTTGAGGCCGACGATGGTCTGCAGCTCCTGCAGGTTCATCATGATGCTGCCGTCGCCCGCCAGGCTGATCACCCGCCTGCCGCCATTGGCGTAGTGCGCGCCGATTGCCGCCGGTACGTCGTATCCCATCGACGCGCTGCCCGAATTGGAGAACAGGCGCTGGGTGCCCCTGATGTCGGCGGACTGGAAGGTGACGACACAGGCGGTGCCGTCGCCGGTCACCACGACGTCATCATCCAACATGTTGGCGAACAGGGCTTCGCCGAAGCAGTAGGGGTTCACCGGTCCGGCGGTCCTGCGGTATTCGGGCAGCACCACCGGATAGCGCGCCAGCCGCTCCTTGCACCAGGCGACATAGCCGGCGTGCGCCGCGGGCGGCTCATAGCCTGCCAGCTCCTCGCGCAGCACGCTCAGGAACGCGGTCAGGTCGGCATGGATCGGCAGATCGACGCTCAGGGTCGGCTTTTGCAGCTCGGCGCGGTCGATGTCGACCATGGCGATCCTGGCCGCGCGGGCGAACGAACCCCAGTTGAAGCTGATCTGGCGGATATTCAGCCGGCAGCCCAGCACCAGCAGGAAATCGGCGTTCTGCACCGCGAAGTTGCCGGGCCGGTCGCCGACGGTGCCGGGGCGGCCCGCATAGAGCGGATGGTCGTTGGCCACCAGGTCGTGGGCGTTGAACGCGGTGGCGACCGGTGCGCCGATGCGTTCCGCCACGTCGCGGAACAGGCCGGCGCAGCCGGCGATGCGCACGCCGGTCCCCGGCATGATGCACGGGCGTTCGGCGCCGCGCAGCCCATCGACGACCTGGCGGGCGGCCCGGCGCAGCGCCTCGCCCTCGAGCGCGCCCGCTTCGGTCGGGGCGATCGCGGCGATCCGGTCCTGTCCCGCTGCCGGATCGAAGCCTTCCAGCGCATCGGGATCGATCTGGCTGCCCTGGATGTCGATGGGCACATCGATCCAGACCGGCCCCGGCCGGCCCGACATGGCCAGGTGGATCGCCAGCTCCAGCTCGTAGCGGATGCGCGAGGCGTCCTGCACCATCACCGCGTATTTGGTGATGCCGCCGGCCATGCGGACGATGTCCACCTCCTGGTCGCCGAGCTGGCGCAGGCCGATGGGGAAGTTGCCGGCGATGGTCTCGCGGCGTACCTGCCCCGAGACCACGATCATCGGCAGGCTGTCCGTATAGGCGCCGAACACGCCGTTCAGCGCGTTGATGCCGCCGGGGCCGGTGGTGACGTTGAGGATCGCCGGCTTGCCGCCGAGGCGCGCATAGCCGTCGGCCGCCATGGCGCAGCCCTGCTCGTGGTGGAAACAGACGGTGGTCAGCCGCTTCTGGCGGCCGAACCCGTCATTGAGGTGCATGGCGCCGCCGCCGGTCACCATGAACACATGGGTCAGCCCCGCGTCGGCGAGGCGCAGGGCGATGTAATCGGCAACGCGCATGGTCAAAATCCAGTCGGTCGGGCCAGTCGGCTGGGCCAGTCGTCGGGAAGGTCGGTCGACGATCGGGACGCCAGGTCCCCGCGGCTAGGCATCAGTCCTTCGATGCCAGCCGTAGGCGCGCATCGGGCTCCACGGGCAGCGGCGAGACGCCCCGCTCGTCGATCATCCTGCGCAGCGCGGAGTCCGCCGAGTAAGGGCTGTCGATGTCGGCCATGTTGAGCGGCGCGTCCTTCTTCACCGGCGCGCGCAGCACCTCGCCGCGCATCAGCTCGCGGCATGAGATCTGGCCCTTGAGCAGCGGAATCGCCAGGTAGACGTCCTTGTCGGTCAACGCGTGGCCGGCTGGCAGGTCGGTCCTGGCATAGACGCCGCGCACCAGCTCGTTCAGGTAGGTGATTTCCTTCTGCGGCGGGATGCGCTTGGCCGTGCCCGGCGCGCCGCACATCTCCTGCGCCTTCTTGAACGCCTTGAACCACTGGTCCGCCTGCTCGGGCAGGGTGCAATAGGCCGACACCGGCACGCCCTGGTAGTCGATGTCCACATGGCGCTCGAAGGTGCGGGCGCCCTTGGCGTAGGCCATCATCACCGAGAACTGCCAGTCGGTGCATTCGTGGGTCGAGAAGCCGATGACGTTGTCCGGATAGCGGTGCTTCAGGAAATCGATCTGGTTCAGCTCGATCTCGGAATCCTGCGACGGATACAGCGACACGCAATGATTGAGCGCGAACGGGAT
>JBKJNE010000327.1:0-7069 GCA_046596015.1 Alphaproteobacteria bacterium | reverse complement strand
TCGACTACATGCCGTCGACCTTTGCCAATCCGGAGGCCGCCGCGGCCTCGAACAATGGCGCGGTGCCGCCGGACCTGTCGCTGATGGTCAAGGCGCGCGAAGGCGGGGCGTCCTACGTCTATTCGATCCTGACCGGCTACCGCGAACCCACCGCGGAAGACCTGAAGCACATTTCGGGCGGCAAGATTCCGGATGGCGCCAGCTTCAATCCTTACAAGTCGGGCCACGTGATCGCCATGCCCGCGCCGCTCGCGGAAGGTGTCGTGACCTATTCGGAAGGCCAGCCCGCCGCGACGGTCGAGCAGATGGCCTATGACGTCACCACCTTCCTCGCCTGGGCCGCCGAGCCCACGCTGGAACAGCGCAAGAGCATGGGCTTTCTTGTCGTATCCTTCCTTCTTATCGCCTGCGGGTTGCTTTTCTTCAGCTACAAACGCATCTCTAAGCGGGTGCTCGGCCACTAGAAGAAGAAGACCGGACCCGACAGGAGACGCCGGACAGTGATACGCCTTAAGCTTTGCGCCCTTGTGGTAGCCGCCCTCATGACAGTTGGTCTAGGGGCGGGTGCACAACCGATCAGCAAAGCGGAGGACCTGAAACCGGATACCCCGTTCGCCGGGTTCCTGAAAAGCAAGAAGCACGCCGAGGCCAGGGCGTATATCGCCGTGCGCGAAGACAAGTCGGTCGGCCGCGAGTGCAAGGACAGCTATACGATGGGCAACTACGCCATGAAGATCATGGCGCCCATCGAGATGGACGCAGGCGCGATCATCCCCAAGTCCGGCCGCTGGCTCGAGCGATTCCAGGTCACCCGCTGCGGCCGCCAGTCGATGTTCAACGCCATCTTCACCGCCAGCGACAAGGGGCTGGAGGTCAAGCCGGCGGCGCCGGGCGAGACCGGCCAGGACCTGCAGCTGGTGATCGATCTGCGGCCGCTGATCGTCAAGAAGGCGAAGATCGAGAACTGCGAGGCCCGCGGCCTGCTCGACACCGCCAAGGGGCCGCCAGAGGGCTACGAGCCCAAGGTGGCGGACGGCGACTACGAGACCTGGACCGTCAGCGGCTGCGGCAAGGACGTGGACCTGGTGCTGCTGTTCACCACGAGCCCCGAGGGCAAGGTCGACGTTCAGGTCGAAAAGCAGCTTCCACGATAACAAACTCCAAGGGGGCGCCGTGGCGGAACAACCGGTTCTGGGCATCATCGGCGGCAGCGGCCTCTACGACATCGACGGGCTCGGGGATGCCCACTGGGAAACCGTCGCCTCGCCGTTCGGCGCACCATCCGACCAGCTATTCACCGGCACCCTGGGCGGCGTCAGGCTGGTGTTCCTGCCGCGGCACGGGCGCGGCCACCGCATCCCGCCCGGCGAGATCAACTACCGCGCCAACATCGACGCGCTGAAGCGCGCCGGCGTCACCGACATCCTGTCGCTCAGCGCGTGCGGGTCGCTGCGCGACGATCTGCCGCCGGGCAGCTTCGTGCGGGTCACCCAGTTCATCGACCGCACCTTCACGCGGCAGAAGAGCTTCTTCGGAACCGGCCTCGTTGCCCATGTGTCCATGGCCGAGCCGGTCTGCAGCCGTTTCGGCGGCGTGGTCACCGAAGCGGCGATCGACGCCGGCATCGCCCTCGCGCAGGGCGGCACCTACCTCGTGATGGAAGGTCCGCAGTTCTCGTCGCTCGCCGAATCCGAGATGTATCGGCTATGGGGCTGCGACGTCATCGGCATGACCAACATGCCCGAGGCCAAGCTCGCCCGCGAAGCCGAGATCTGCTACGTCAGCATCGCCATGGTCACCGATTACGATTGCTGGCACCCGGACCACGCCCATGTGCAGGTCAGCGACATCATCCGCGTGCTGGGCGACAATGCCGGCAAGGCGCGGGGGCTGGTCAAGGCGCTGGCCGGCCGCATGGGACAGTCGGTCCATCCCTGTGCGCAGGGCTGCGACCATGTGCTCGACACGGCCTTGATCACCGCACCGTCGGCGCGCGATCCTGAACTTATCAAGAAACTCGACGCGGTGGCCGGCCGCGCATTGGGGGGAAAGCCATAATGGACTGGGTCAAGTCCCGCATCCGCACCATTCCGGACTATCCGAAGCCGGGCATCCTGTTCCGCGACATCACCACCCTGCTGGGCGACGCCCAGGGCTTCCGAAAGGCGGTCGATGAGATGGTGCAGCCCTATGCGGGCAGCGGCATCGACAAGGTGGCGGGTATCGACGCGCGCGGCTTCATCCTCGGCGGCGCCGTGGCGCATCAGCTTTCGGTGGGCTTCGTGCCGATCCGCAAGAAGGGCAAGCTGCCGTGGCGGACCTTCGGCGAGGACTATGCGCTGGAATATGGCGTCGATACGCTGGAGATTCACGAGGACGCGGTGGTGAAGGGCCACCGCGTGCTGGTCGTCGACGACCTGATCGCCACCGGCGGCACCGCCGAGGCGGCGGTGAAGCTGCTGCAGCGGATCGGTGCCACCGTGGTCGGCTGCACTTTCGTCATCGACCTGCCCGAGCTGGGCGGCACCAAGAAGCTGGAAGCGCTGGGCGTGCCGGTGAAGGCGCTGTGCACATTCGAGGGGCACTGAGTTTTGGCAAGCTTTGCCATCGATGCTATGATGGCGCGGTTTGACGGAGATCGATCATGGCGACCATGAATGTTTCACTGCCCGACCCCATGAAGGAATGGGTCGAGGAGCGCGTGAAGACCGGCCAGTACGGTAACGCCAGCGAATATATCCGCGACCTGATCCGAGAGGATCAGGAGGACGACGAAAAGAGGCGGGTGTTGATCAAACTGCTGGAAGAGGGCGAGGCCGACTTGAGGAAGGGGCGGTATATTGAACTCGATTCTCCCGAGGAGGTTCACGAATTTTTTTCTGATTTGGAGGCGTTGATATCCGATGAAGAAATTGGAACTGTCTCGTCTCGCAAGCCGTGAACTCGCGGACATTCTCCGCTACACGAGAGATACCTGGGGCATCCAGCAGATGAGAGCGTACTCCAGAACGCACGATGAGGGACTTGTGCTCCTTCAGGAAAACCCGTTGATTGGTAAGGAGCGTCCGGAAATCGCAATGGGAATGCGCTTTTTCCCAGTGGCCGAGCATGTCCTTTTCTATACCGTGACGCGGGATGTTGTCAGAATTGCCCGCGTTCTACACGCGCGCATGGACCTCAAAAGCCGAGTTCAGCGCAAGCGCCCGTTATGAAGCTGGGATACAACCAGGAAGGACATCCTGGATGCGCAGCCCGCCGCGCCGCATGTCAGTCCTTCATATGCAGATCGAGGAACGCCAGCGTGCGTTCCTGCGACAAGGCGATGGCCGCGTCGTCGTGGTTGGCGGGGCGGTCCGACCAGAAGCCGTGCTCGGCCTGGTAGATGTGGACCCTCACCGCCGGATGGGCTTCGGCGGTGGCGCGGACGCCGTCGAGCGGGATGCTTTTGTCGCGCGAGCCGAAGTGCAGCATCACCGGGCACAGCGGCTGCAGATCGAGGTGCTCCGGGATCAGCCGGCCGTAGAAACCGACGGCGCAGGCCAGTCCCTCGACCCTCGCGGCGGCGACCCAGGTCAGCGAGCCGCCATAGCAGAAGCCGATGATCGCGACGGGTCCGCGCGTCTTCAGGTCGTCGGCGACGGCCTGGATGTCCAGCATGGGCGTCCCGATCCCCGACGTGCCGGCCATCTTCACGGCCGACTGCATCTCGTCCGGCGAGTAGCCCACGGCGAAGTCCTTCTGGTAGCGGTCGAAGATCGCAGGCGCCACGGTCTCGTAGCCCAGTCCGGCGAAGTGGTCGCACAGCTCCCTGATGTGCGCCGTCACGCCAAAGATCTCCTGGATCAGGATCAGGCCTCCCTTGCGCTCGCCGGCAGGCAGCGCCTGGTAGGCGGTGAATTCGTGGCCGTCGATGGCCTTCAGCGTGATCTCATGGCCCATCGGTCTTTTCTCCTGGGGTGTGGCGCGCGAACAGGGTCACGGCCTGCAACGTCGGACCTCAATTGTTGAAGCGGAAATGCAGGATGTCGCCATCCTGCACCACGTACTCCTTACCCTCAAGCCGCGCCTTGCCGGCTTCCTTGGCGCCGGTCTCGCCGTTATGCGCCACATAGGCGGCATAGGCGATGGTCTCGGCGCGGATGAAGCCTTTCTCGAAGTCGGTGTGGATCACGCCGGCCGCCTGCGGCGCCTTGGTGCCCTTGTTGATGGTCCAGGCGCGGGCTTCCTTGGGGCCGACGGTGAAGTAGGTGACCAGCCCCAGCAGCTCATAACCCGCGCGGATGATGCGCGACAGGCCGGTCTCGGTCAGGCCGATCTCCTCGAGGAACATGGCGCGCTCGTCGGCATCGAGCTGGGCGATCTCGGATTCGATCGCGGCCGAGATGACGACGCAGGGCACGCCTTCCTGCTTCGCCTTGCCTGCGACCCTGGCGGAATATTCGTTGCCCGTGGCGGCCGCCGATTCCTCGACGTTGCAGACATAGAGCACCGGCTTGGCGGTGATCAGGCCCAGCCGCTGGAAGGGGCCATGTTCGTCATCGGCGAGTTGCACGGTGCGCGCCGGGTTGCCCTCGCGCAGGCTGACGGCGGCGCGCTCCATCAGCATCAGGTCGCGCCGGGCTTCCTCGTCATTGCCCTTGGCGCGCTTGGCAAGCGCCGGGATGCGGCGCTCGACGCTGTCCAGGTCGGCCAGCATCAGCTCGGTCTCGACGGTCTCGGCGTCGGCGAGGGGATCGACCCGGCCGTCGACATGGGTGATGTCCGAATCCTCGAAGCAGCGCAGCAGGTGGATGATGGCGTCCACCTCGCGGATATGGGCTAGGAACTGGTTGCCCAGGCCTTCGCCCTGGCTGGCGCCGCGGACCAGGCCGGCGATGTCGACGAAGGTGAGCTGGGTCGGGATGATCTGAGCCGACCTGCCGATGCGCGCGCAGGTCTCCAGCCGTCCGTCCGGCACCGGCACCACGCCCACGTTCGGCTCGATGGTGCAGAACGGGAAGTTCTCGGCCGCCGCCGCCGCCGTCTGGGTCAGGGCGTTGAACAGGGTCGATTTACCGACGTTCGGCATGCCGACGATGCCGCACTTGAAGCCCATCAGGTTGCGTCCTTCTCTTCTTGCCGGGTCAGCAGCGCGACCCTGGTCATGAATTTCTCGTCCTGGCCGGTGGCCAGATGGGGCGCCGCGTCGGCGATGGCCTCGATCAGCGGGTCGAGCCAGACGTCGTCGGTCTTGGCGAAGTCGGACAGCACGTAGCCGGTCACCCGGCCCTTGTCGCCCGGATGGCCGATGCCGATCCGCACCCGCCGGAAGTCGGCGCCGATATGCCGCTCGATGTCGCGCAGGCCGTTGTGGCCGGCGTGGCCGCCGCCCACCTTCATGCGCAGCCTGCCGGGCGGCAGGTCCAGCTCGTCATGCAGCACGACGATGTCCCTGGGCTCGAGCTTGTAGAAGTTCACCGCCTCGGCGACCGCTTCGCCCGACCGGTTCATGAAGGTCTGGGGCTTCATCACCAACACCTTGGCGATGCCCAACAGACCCTCGCTGATCTCGGACTTGAACTTGCGCCGCCACGCGGGGAAGCGATGGCGGCGGACGATCTCGTCCACCGCCATGAATCCGACATTGTGCCGGTTGTCGTAGTACTGGTCGCCCGGATTGCCCAGGCCGACGAGCAGCAGCATGGTTTCCCGAGGGAAGGGACCGAAGTCCCCTTATTCTCCCTCGCCCTCGCCTTCGGCCGCCGCTTCGGTCGCTTCCTCTTCACCGACGCCGCCCGACGGGGACGCGATGGTGGCGATGGTGAAGTCGCGCTCGCTGATCGCAGGGACGATACCGGGCGGCAGCTTGACGTCGTTGATGTGGATGGCATCGCCGATGTCCAGGCCGGTCAGGTCGATCTCGATGAACTCGGGGATCTCCTCGGCCGGGCAGACCAGCGGGATGTCATGGCGGACGATGTTCAGCACGCCGCCGCGCTTGATGCCCGGCGAGGCGTCTTCGTTCAGGAAGTGCACCGGTACATCGACTTCGATCTTCGCGTCCTTGGCAAGGCGCAGGAAGTCGATATGGATCGGGAAATCCATCACCACGTCCACCTGAATGTCGCGCGGGATGACCCGCTCGACCTTGCCGTCGATCTCGAGATTGATCAGATGGCCGGCGAGGCGGCCCTTCTTCATCTCGTTGCTGACGATATTGAAGGGCAGGGTGATGGATACAGGGGGTTTGCCCAGGCCGTAGATAACGGCCGGGACGAGGCCTGCGCGGCGCGCCGCACGGGAGGACCCCTTACCCACCCGCTCGCGAGGTTGCGCCACCAGAGTGCCGATTTCCGACATTTGACTCTCCGTCAGTTAAACCACAAGCGTCCCGCCTCCAGGGGTGCGGGTCCGCAAGATCGCGGGGTTCTAACGGAAATCCCGCCAGAACTCAATCCAACAAAGCATTCAATCAAACAAACTGGAGACCGAGCTTTCGTCGTTAATGCGGCGCATGGCCTCGGCGATCAGCGGCGCGATGGTGACGATGCGGATGTTCGCGCAGCCCAGCACCGCCTCGGTCGGCGCGATGGAATCGGTGATCACCAGCTGCTTCAGCACCGAGCCGGCGACGCGCTCGACCGCCTTGCCCGACAGCACGCCGTGCGAGACATAGGCGGACACCGACTTGGCGCCGTGCTCCTTCAGCGCCTTGGCGGCGTTGCACAGGGTGCCGGCGGAATCGACGATGTCGTCGACCAGGATGCAATCGCGCCCCTCCACGTCGCCGATGATGTTCATCACTTCGGACACGCCGGCCTTCTCGCGCCGCTTGTCGACGATGGCGAGGTCGGCGTTGAGGCGCGAGGCAAGGCGCCGCGCGCGCAGCACGCCGCCCACGTCCGGCGACACGAACATCAGGCTCTCGCCGTCATACTGCTCCTGGATGTCGCGCAGCAGCACCGGCTCGGCATAGAGGTTGTCGGTCGGGATGTCGAAGAAGCCCTGGATTTGCCCGGCGTGCAGATCGAGCGTCATCACGCGATCCGCGCCGGCGGTGGTGATGAGGTTGGCCACCAGCTTGGCTGAG
>JBKJNE010000304.1:0-8646 GCA_046596015.1 Alphaproteobacteria bacterium | reverse complement strand
GGCCATGGCCGACGCCACGGTCAGCGTCATCGGCGATTTCTCGGGCGACGCGTCGATTTCCGAGGATGCTCCCTCGGGCGCCGATGCCTTCGCGTCGGGCGTTTCGCTCGACGATGTGAAGGGCGATTTCATTAACACCGGCAGCATCACCGCCGACGCCAAGGCCGATGCCTCGTCGGATATCACCGCCAACTCCGCCAAGGGCAGTTCGCACATCGACGGCGGCGCCGACACCTTCGCGTCGGCTTTCGGCGCCGAGGGCACCCTGGACACGGGCGACTTCACCAACGCCAAGGGCGCGGTCATCAAGGCGACCGCCAGCGCCTCCAGCGACGTGATCGCCGACGTCAGCGGCACGACGGCCACCCTGTTCGACGTGGACAACATCGAATCCGACGCGTTCGCCATGGGCGTCCTGCTCGACGGCGGCGGCGACGCCATCGCCAACGGCGGCACCATCGCGGCGGCGGCCGGCGCCACTTCGGTGTTCGACGGCACGGCGACCGGCACCACCGGCGACGCCATCATCGGCGGCGAGGACTTCGGCGTCGACGCCGATGCGACCAGTGTCGGCCTGTGGATCGGCGAAGATGCCGCCAGCGTCAGCAACACCGGCACGGTCACCGCGGACGCCAAGGCGTCGGGCACCCTGACCGCCGTCGCCGATGGCGCGGGCACCGGCGTGATCGACGGAGAAGGCAACGTCTATGCCGACGCCTACGGCATCGAGGTCGATGGCGGGCTTGCCTCCTTCACCAATTCGGGCCCGGTGACCGTCACCGGCGTATCGAACCTGGTGGTGGGCGCCACCGCGACCGGCGACAAGGGCGCCGTGGTCAGCCTCGACAACGAGGTGGGCGGCGAGACCTTCGGCGTCATCATCGACGAGCTGGAAGGACCGTTCAGCAATTCCGGCGCGATCTCGTCCACCAACACGGCCGACCTCAAGATCGTGGCCGATGCCGGCGCCGCCGACGTGGCCTCGGGCGTCGTCTCGGTGGGCAGCTTCGTCAATGCGGATGCGTGGGGCGTGCAGATCGACGACTTCGACGGCAGCTTCACCAACACCAAGGACGGCAAGATCGTGGCCGACGCTTCGGCCACCTCTTCCGTCGATCTAGGCGCCACGGGCGGCAAAGTGGCGGCCTCCGACGGTGTCGCCGTCGCGGAAACCGTCACCATGGCCAACGCAATCGGCGTCGCCCTGAGCGGCGGCGAGGATACGGTGGAGGATCCGGACACCAACACGGTGACCAATGCCGGCACCATCTCAGCCGTCGCGGACGCCGCTTCCACGGTCACGATCTCCGGCACCTCGACGGGCACCGATGCCAGCGGCATGGCCACCAGCGAGAGCCTGACCGGCGCTCTGGCTGTGGGCCTGCTGGATTCGGGCGATGCGACCGGGTTCGACAACTCGGGCACGATCACCGCGGCGGCCACGGCCTCGCACACCGCGACGCTGACCGGCGACGGTTTGGCGGGCAGCGGCGCCTCGAGCGGCGCCACGACCTATGCGGCGGCCATCGGTGCGGCTTTCATCGAGCCCATCGACGGCAATGTGAAGAACTCGGGTACGATCTCGGCAACGGCGTCGGTCATCCATGATGTCGACCTGGCGTCGGACAACAAGACCGACCTGGGTGACATCAGCTCGCAGAATCTGGCGGGCGTGGCGGCAGTCGGCCTCTATGCCGACATCGAGGCACCGGCTGGCAAGGACGACGTGGCGTCGTCCTTCACCAACAGCGGTACGATCAGCGCCAAGGGAGACTTGAAGGTCGACATCCTCCAGCCTGCGGCGAGCAAGGCCGTGACCCCGGAGCAGGAAACCCTGGGCGGTATGCTGGTCGCGGGCGCGATCGTCGCGGGCGATCCGGCCACCGTGGACAACAGCGGTACGATCTCGGCGATCGGCTCGATCAACGCCACCGGTGTGGCCGGCGAGGACAGTGGCGCGGCGGCAGCCGCCGTCGGCCTCTGGCTGCCCGAGGCCGACGACGGCCTGGTGGTGAACAACAGCGGCAAGATCACGGCCGAGATGACCGGCAACGCAGGCGAGACTGCCGCCGTTGGCCTGATGCTGGGTCCGCTTCCAGACGGCCTGCTTGGGGATATCCTCGGGGAGGACGGGATGGACCTCTTGGACGACATCGACATCATCGGGCTGACCGATCCGGTTGAAGGCGACGAGATCGAGGCCCTTGCGGCCGGCGTGATCACCGTCAACAACACCGGCACCATCTCGGGGATCAACAAGACTACGGGCGGCCTGGGCCACGGCATCTTCGCCGAGACCGCGCCGGTTCCGGTGGTGATCAACCAGATGGGTGGCCTGATCGAAGGCACCACCGCCGCCATCGCCATGGACCAGGGCAACGGCGACACGCTGAACTGGTCGGGCGGCACCATCAAGGGTCTGGTCGACGCCGACAGCGCCGACGTCGTCAACGTCATCCAGGCGACCAAGGACGGCAAGGGCGTGGCCACCACCGTCACGGCCGGCACCGACTTCACGCTGGAAGGGGCGGGCGAGCTCAACATCGGCAACAAGGGCGCGCCGGTCACCTTCGTGATGAACGGCCTGGTCACCAATGTGGGCGAGACCAACCTGAACACCGACGGCAAGCTGGTTCTCGGTCCGACGGCGAAGATCGACACCGGCACCTTCAACCAGGCCGACGCCAGCACGCTGGTGATCCAGTTCAACCCGACCAAGGCCGGCCTGATCACCACCACCGGCGACTTCAACGCCGATGGCAACCTGCAGACGCAGGCGCTGCCCGGCCTGTACGGCGACAAGGGCAGCCACATCGTGATCGATGCGGGCGGCGTCGTCGCCGGCAAGTTCGACACCGTCGGCACGGTGGGCGACACCCTCCTGATCGACTTCACCACCAAGGTCAATCCGACCGACGTGGTGGTGTCGTGGGAGCGCAACGGCTTCGACGAGGTCGATGGCCTGAGCGACAACTCGAAGTCGGTGGCCGGGGTGATCGAGGACACCTACGATCCGAGCCGGCCGCCGTCGAAGAACACGCCCGAGCTGAACGACCAGCTCAGCGGCCTGTTCACGCTGACCGACGCCGGGCTGTACGACCGGGTGCTGAACTCGTGGTCGGGTTCGGAGCACGCCCAGGTGATGCGGGCGGCGACCAACCTGTCGGAACCGTACCTGATGGCGATCGGCGAGCACCTGAACGACAACCGCAACACCGGGTTCAAGGAACAGAACGTGGTGATGCTGCGTCCGAAGGGCTCGTCCAACTCGATCGCGCCGGCCTCGGCGGTCGGCCGGTCTGGCGCCGAGGACGGCCGAATGTCGTTCTGGGGCCGCGGCTTCGGCCGCTGGGCCGACACCCGCGGCGACGCCAACGCCGGCGGGTTCAAGGAAGACACCTACGGCGCGGTGCTGGGCATGGACTTCAACCTGTCGCCCACCTTCCTCGTCGGTGTCGCCGGCAGCTACATCGACGACAGCCTGGACTTCGATGACGGCGATACTGGCGGCATCAAGCGCTGGAGCATCGGCGGCTACGCCTCGGCCACGTTCGACGCCTTCTACGTCGACGGCTCGTTCACCTATGCGAGCGACGACTACAAGGTGAACCGGACGATCCTGGTCGGCGGCGCCGGCTGCCTGACCTACACCTGCACCACCGGAGCCGCATCCAAGTACAGCGGCGACGGCTGGATCGCCCATGCCGAGGCCGGCTTCAACTGGCGGATCGGCGAGACCGCACGGCTGCAGCCGTTCGCGGGCCTGAACTACGTCAACATCGACCATAACGGCTTCACCGAAACCGGCGGCGGCGATCTGGGCCTGATCGGCCTCGACGGCACCGGCAAGTCGCTGCAGTCGCGCCTCGGCGCCCGGCTCTCGGGCGAATGGGGTTCGGGCAGCGTCAAGTGGGTCCCCGAGCTGCGCGGCGAATGGCGCCACGAGTTCGAGGACAACCCCGCCTGGATCCAGGCGTCGCTGGTGGGCCTGCCCGACGATCCGTTCGTCACGGTCGGCTCCCATACCGGCCGCGACATGGCCGTGGTCGGCGCGGGCATCACCGCCCAGATGGCCAGCGGCTGGGGCCTGTTCATCGACTATCAGGGCGCGTTCGCTTCCGGCTATTCCAGCCACATCGCGCAAGGCGGAGTCCGCGTCAAGTTCTGACGCGGCCGACACGGAGACCCGGCGGGCAATCTCGGCTCCCGCCCGCCGGCCCTCCAGACACAGCAGCAGCAAGGGCACGGCGTACCGTCATTCCACGGTGCGCCGTGTTCGCGTTTTTGGGGCGGCGCCCGGCGACAAGGGCCATATCATCCAGGGCGGCGTTCGGGTAAGGTTCTGATCTCGGCAACCGGAACCGGGCGGCCATAACCAGCTCCACTGGATCCAACCGGAACCGGATACCACGCGGGCGCGGCGTCTCCATTTCGAGGGGCGCCGCGCCCGTACTTTTCCAAATGATTGCCGTTTGTTGCAGCGCCGCGCCTGTGTCCTGACGGCAACGTGATCGGATATTCGTTACGCATTTGCAAAAAGACATTGCGATCAAGGAACAACATTCGTCATATTTGCATCGAATTCAATCGAGGGAGGCCCGGTAAACGGGCGAGAGGCATATGAAGCGTCTGAACAATAAGCTGAAATTGTCCGTTTCCATGATCGCGCTGATGTGCGGCGGCGGATTGGCCGCGTCCCCGGCGCTGGCCGTCACCTACAGCGGCGATGAAACCGGCGTCGTGATCGGCAGCGATCTGGCCGAAGACCTGATCGTCTCCTCCACGGGCAGCATCACCCCGGATGGGCTGCTGGTGAACGCCAACGTGACCGGCGACCTTACCAATGCCGGCCTGATCGAGCAGATCGATAGCGGCACCGCGACATCGTCCAGCGACCTCGATATCGAGGTCATCGCCATCGACTTCAACGGTTCGCTCGGCGGCGATTTCGTCAACAGCGGCATCATCAAAGCAGACGCGTCCGCCTCCGTCGACTATACCGCCACGGGCAACAGCTATTATTCTGTCGGCGTGTCGGCGTCGGCGTCGGGCGTGGACATCAACAGCGTGGCGGGTGACGTCACCAACAGCGGGACCATTTCGGCGGTCGCCTCCTCGGAACTGGTGTCGAGCATTGGTACTGCCGCGACGCCGGTGACCAGCATCAGCATTTCCGACTATGCCTATGCCTATGCCATCGCACTGGAAGTCGACAGCATGGCCGGCGGCACCATCAGCAACTCCGCCACCATCAGCGCGTCGGCCACCGCGTCCGCCGACTACGGCATCGTGGCGTCCGGCGGCACCGCGGAGGTGTCGATGAGTGACATCTCGGTGTCGGCGACCGCGACCGGCGTCTACCAATCGGGCACTGGCACCTACGCGTTCCAGAATTCCGGCACCGTCAGCGCCACGGCGTCCTCGAGCCTGAACGTCGTCGCCTCCCTGGAAGCGACGACCGGCGAAGCCGACCTCTACCTCACGCCGGCTTCCGTCAGCGCCTATGCCTACGGCGTCTATCTCCGTGGAGAGACCACGGACTTCAACAATTCCGGCACGATCAGCGCGACCGCGAGCGCGACCGCGGTCGAGACCTTGTCATCGACGGCGCAGACGTCCGCGACCGTCTCGGTCTCCAACAACGTGACGGCGAGCGCCACAGCGGTCTATGTCGCGACCCTGGAAGGCGACTTCACCAATTCCGGCACCATCACGGCCACCGCCGCGGCCGATCTGTCCGTGGTCGCCGATGCGACCGACGCCAGCTCCTATGCCTATGTCAGCATCGACGACGACCTATACGCTTACGCCAACGCGGTCGGCATCGGGACGCTCAACGGCAGCTTCTCCAACACCAGCACCCTGTCGATCACGGCATCCGCCACGGCCGCGGCGAGCTACGACCTGTCCGCCACCGGTCCGCAGGCGACGGTAAGCCTCGACAACGTGTCGATGTCGGCGACGGCGACCGGCGTCTACGTCAATAGCGGGGAATACGATTTCACCAATTCCGGGTCGATCTCGGCGACCGCCTCGGCCGCCCTCGACGTGGTTGCCGCGGTGAATGCCACGGACACCTACGGCTACATCTGGATGGACGGCGAGCGCTCCGCCTATGCCTATGGCGCCGATCTGAACGGCACGGTGACCTCGTTCACCAACTCGGGCAGCATCACGGCGACGGCGAGCGTGAGCGCCATCGAGAACCTGACGGTGGCGGCCGGCACCTCGGCCACCGTGTCGATGAGCAATACGCTGACGGCGTCGGCGACGGCCGTGTTCATCAATAACCTGACGGGCGATTTCACCAATTCGGGAACCATCGCGGCAACCGCCTCGGCGGACCTGGCCGTGACGGCCTCCAGTTCGGTCGCCGCGTCGTCGTCGGCCGAAATCTTCGTCTATGACCAGCAGTACGTGTTCGCGCTGGGCGTCGACATCAACGACATGGACAGCGGCGACGCCGAGAATCCGGCGGTCTTCAGCAACAGCAGCGCCCTGTCGATCACCGCCGCGGCAAACGCGGTCGCGAGCTACAACCTCTCCGCGACCGGCCCGTCCGCCTACATCTCGATGGAGACGCTGTCGCAGACTGTGTCGGCCTATGGCGCCAACATCGACGGCGGCGAATACGCCATCGTCAATTCCGGCACCATCTCGGCGACCGCCACCGGTGCCATGACGGTCGTCGCGTCTGCCGTCGGCTCGGTAAACTACGGCGAAATCTACCTGAGCGATGTCAACCAGTACGTGACGGCCATCGGTCTGGAATCCGACGGCCTGACGCTGGGCTTCGACAACTCCGGCACCATCTCGGCGACGGCGACCGCCACCCTGACCGAGACGATCTCGGCGAGCGGTGTGACGTCCGCGTCGGTGACGATCGACAACGATGTATCCGCCTACGCTTACGGCGTCCTGATCGACGACATCAGCGCCAGCGCGACCAACTCGGGCACCATCTCGGCGACGGCTTCGGCCACGGTCGCGGTGACGGCGAGCGCCGCGATCGGCGCCGACGCCGGATTTGTCGACGTCAGCAACGAAGTAACCGTCGAGGCCATCGGTTTCAGCGCCAGCTTCACCACGCCGGCGGAAGACGATCCGCTGCACAGCTTCACCAACAGCGGCACGATCACGGCATCCGCCACGCTCAGCGTCAAGAGCGTGGTGCCGGCGTCGACGACGGTCACCCCGACGGTCACCACGGAGGCGGATCTGACCGCCGTGGGCGCACGGCTGTGGGGCGGTGTCGGCTCGGTCGCCAACTCGGGCACCATCTCGGCGACGGGTGTCGCGCAGAACGTCGACACCGCGCTGGTCATCGGCCTGGATATCGAAGAGCCGGTCGATGGTCTGGTGATCACCAACAGCAAAACCATCAGCGCCGACCTCAAAGGGAGCGCCGTCGACTCCACGGTCGTCGCGCTGCAGATTGGACCAACGGAAACCGTGACCACGGCCCCGCTCGTCGAAACGGCGGCCGGCGTGATCACGGTGACCAACAGCGGCACGATCTCGGCGACCAGCGAGCCGGGCACGTCCTACGGCATCGCCGCGCCGTTCGCGCCGTTGCCGCTGGTGATCAACCAGCAGGGCGGCTCGATCTCGGGCGATGTCGCCATCGAGCTGGTCAACGACAATGCCGATACGGTGAACTGGACCGGCGGCGCGATCCACGGGATCGTGTCGGCGGACGAGCTTGACGTGGTGAACGTGTTCTCGGGCACGGGCACGCCCGCGAACAACACCGTGACGGCCGACGCCGACTTCGCCCTGGTCGGCGGCGCCGCGCTGAACATCGGCCTCGACGACAAGGCGGTGACGTTCTCGATGGCCGGCACCACCACGGGCACCGGCGAGGTGAACCTGAACAAGAACGCCAGCCTGGTGATGCAGACCACCGGCTCGATCGGCGCCGGCACGTTCAACATGGACCCGGCGACGACGCTGACCTTCATCTTCAACCCGACGGACGCTGGCGACATCAAGACGACGGGCGATGCGAACATCGACGGCACGCTGAACGCGGTGGCGCTGCCGGGCCTCTATGGCGACAAGGGCAGCCACGTGGTGATCCTGGCCGGGGGCGATGTCGTCGGCACGTTCGACAACACCAACATCAACGGCGACACCCTGCTGATCGACTTCAGCGCCAAGGTCAATCCGCAGGACGTGACGATCTCGTGGGAGCGCAACGCGTTCAACGAGGTGCCGGGCCTGACGATCAACTCGACGTCGGTGGCGGCGGCGCTGGAAGACGGCTACGACACCAAGCGCGTGGCGTCGAAGAATTCGCCGGAGCTGAATGACATCCTGTCGGCCATGTTCACGCTGAAGGACGCCGCGCTGTACGACCGCGTGCTGAACTCGTGGTCCGGTTCGGAGCACGCGCAGGTGATGCATGCGGCGGCGAACCTGTCGGAGCCCTATCACATGGCGCTGTCCGAGCACCTGAACGACATTCGTCACACCGGCGGTGCAGACGGCCAGGTGGTGATGCTGCGTCCCAAGGGGTCGTCCAACTCCATCGCGCCGCTGTCGGCGGCGGGCGCTTCGGGCGCGGATGAGACAAAGTTCGAGTTCTGGGGCCGTGCCTTCGGCCGCTGGGCGAGTACGCGCGGCGATGTGGAAGCGAGCGGCTTC
>JBKJNE010000295.1:0-6099 GCA_046596015.1 Alphaproteobacteria bacterium | reverse complement strand
CAACCGGCGCTTGAGCTCGTCCAGCTTGGCGTCCGGTATGGCGACCTTGAACGGTTCGACGGTCATGCATGCTCTCCCCTGCTGCAGGGCTGATACTAAGGGAGAATGGCACCAGCGCCAGCCCGCGATCAGCCGCGATGCAATGCAGATTCTTGGAGCGAATCGAACAAATCGGCCAGTTCGCGCCGCTCGATCTTGCCCGACGTGGTCCGCGGCAAGGGCGCGGGGCTGAGCCGAATGCGCTTGGGCGCCTTGTAGCTGCCCAGGAGCGCCCGCGCGCCGCCGAGCGGGTCGTCCGCCGAGGCCGAGCCGTCGCCGTTGACGATGGCCACTACCTCCTCGCCCCATTCGGCGCTGGTCAAGCCGATGACGACGACCTCCGGCCGGTTCAGCGTCAGCAGCGCGCCGCCGCCGCGGGGCCGGTCGATGAGCAGGCTGGTCAAGGCCGGCCGCCGTGCGCCAGGAGCGGCTCGACGATGAACCGCCGGATGAAGGCGCCGAGCTCGGCGTCGCCGATCTCGACCGCGTCCACCTTGATCAGCAGCAGCGCCTGCGACAGCGTCAGCCACGACACCACGTCGTCGACCGACAGGTCCACCGCCAGCGTGCCGTCGTCGCGCCACGCTCCAGCAGCGAGCCCCAGCGGTCGCGCTGCACCTGGTGGATATGCCCCTTCGGATCGGCCGACGCCGAGGCCGCGCTGACGTTCTCCAGGAACCGGCGGATATACTGGTTCTTGCCAGCGCTGCGCACCGACAGCAGCAGGCACTCGGTGAGCGTTTCGGCAAGGCCGTCGCCCTTCTTCAGCGCCGCCCTGATGTCGGCGTTCACCCGGAAGGATTCGAGCGTGCAGATGCGGTCGACGATGGCGCCCTTGCCCGCATAGTGCTTGTAGACCGTGGGCCGCGAGACGCCAGCCGCGGTGGCGATGTCCTCGATGGTGGTCTTGCGCACGCCGAACCGCTCGAAGCACGCATAGGCGGCGCGGATGATCCGCTCGTCCATGGGATCGGCGATCTCGGCGGGCAGCAGTCGGACCGCGTGGGCCATGCGTGTCTCCGGGAGGAGTTTACATTTGACACAAAATGAAAAGCGCGATCAAGCGGGGATAATGCCAGATGGCCTGTAAGCCGGGTTCTGTACCCGCGAGCGGGCGATGACCATTCCTCTAGGCGTACCGTTGCCGGCACGCTCGTGCAACCTACCCGGGCGGCGCGTCGGAAACGCTGCATGTGCCGCCCCTATTCGGTCTTGCTCCCGGTGGGGTTTACCGTGCCGTCCCTGTTGCCAGGTCCGCGGTGCGCTCTTACCGCACCCTTTCACCCTTACCTGCCGCGAACGGCCGGCGGTTTGCTTTCTGTGGCACTTTCCCTGGGGTCGCCCCCGCCGGGCGTTACCCGGCACCGTATTTCCGTGGAGCCCGGACTTTCCTCCCCCTGCCGGTTACCCTGCAGGCGGCGGCCATCCGGCCATCTGGCCCGCGGAACATGGGCCGCGCCGCCGACGCGGTCAAGAAGCCCTTGCAAGCCCAAGGCCTTTTGCGGAAGATGACCGCCCTTTCCTGGACTCGGCGGTAATGATCAAAATCAGCCCTGCGAAATCGGCGATTCTTCTGGCGTTCGGGGCTTCCCTGATGCTCGGCGGCTGCGAAACCCTCGAAAAGCTGAACCCCTTCGGCGGCGGCGACGGCCTGACCAAGGAACAGAAGAAGAAGGACGAGGCCAAGAAGTACGACAACCGGCCGGTCTACAAGCCCACCGGCGACATCCCGCCCGACGCGGCCAACGCCAAGCGCTCCGGCGAGGACCTCAAGGCCGGGAAGTAGGCATCGCCACAATCGTTGGATAACCCCCGCCAGTGCTATTCTGCGCAGGGGCAGCCAATGAATAATCGACGACGCATTGAGTTGAGGTATCGCACGGCTTGGACCGCCGCTCTTGGCGTGTCACGGCAACAGACGATCAGCGAGTTGACGCGGCTCTATCCGCATTTGCAATCCGACATGATCAGGCTTACCGGCATCGACAAGGACGTCATGTCCGCGTGGGAAATCCAGTGGCAGCCTCCACGATCCGACGATCGCGGAGATTTCGACTGGCGTGCCTATGTAGACGACTACCGTCGCGAGCCGGGATATTTCGATCTCGCCATCTGGTACGGCGACGTCTTGTGCGGTCTCGGTCTCGGGTTGAAGGATGGCAACCGCGTCGACGTGTGCCTGATGGAGAGCCATCCTGACCCGGCGCATCCCCTAAAGGGCCTCGTCCGGTTCATCGTCAACGACTGCGCGATGGCCTTTGCTCTTGCGTGCGACGTAAGCCGGCTCAGGCTCAGAAACCCATCGCCCGCGCTGCTGCCGCTCTACGAGCGCATGGGCTTTCACATTGTCGAACGCCGTAACGAGCCGATATACTGTGAGAAAGAGGTTTGAAATGGTTGCGCGCAAGATCAGCACGAAGTCCAAGCCTGCATCCTCCTCGCAGAGGGTGACGGCCAAGTCGCGCTCCGCTGACCTGCCGGGCCGTCTCTCCTCCCATCGCAGCCTGCTCGGCGGATTCAACGCGGAAGATCTGGCGCCTTATCTCGACGTCCCCGAAGCGGAAGGCCCCATCGACGCCCGCAAACGGATTGAGGGCTCCGGCGAGGACCTGAAGGCCGGGAAGTAGGCCACTTTCCGGTATTACGACGGCGAGCCGTGAACGTGGTATTTTGGGTTCATGGACCGATCAGAGATCATAAGGCGACTGCACCAGAACCGCGCCAGGCTCGAAGAGCTTGGCGTGACGCATGCCTATCTGTTCGGGTCCGCGGCGCGTGACGAGGCGGGCGTCGACAGTGACGTCGACGTCATGATCGACCTCGATGAAGGCCCGCACGCCTGATTCAGATGTGGGCCGAGGGACGCAGCCTGGAGGCGCTGAAAGCGGACGTGCTCGTTCGATACGCTATCGAAAGGGCATTTATCGCCATCGCTTCGTCCATCAAAGACATTCCGGCCGCCCTGCTGGTCAAGTACAGCACCCCGCAGGCATGATCGCCGGGTTCCGCAATGCGTTGACCCACACCTATGACGATATCCTCGACGAACGTGTGATCCTCACGATCCGTGAGGATTTGCCCGCACTGGACACGGCGTTGGCCGCCATGGAAGCAACGCTTACGCGGTAAGCCGCCTCGCCGTTTCAATGTTCGCAGGCGCCATCCTTCGGCGGGCTGGCCGCCATATCCGCCTGCACGGCGACCTGGACGGCGGCGATCATCTGGCGGGTACCCTTGTCGGCGGCGCCGTCGACCTTCTTGGGGCGCCAGTGGCGCTGGAACGCCTTGAGGATCGCCCGGTAGACCGGCGAATCCTGGCCGTCCACCGGAATGCAGTAGCCGATCGAGCGCAGCGCGTTCTGCACGTCGCGAATTTGCGCCGGCACCGGCTCCATGTCGACATGCTGCGGCCACAGGCCGATGCCCTTTTTGGCGAAGCGCTCCCACGGGAACAGTTCGCCCGGATCGTCCTTGCGCATGGGCGCGATATCGGAATGCCCCAGCACCTGGCGCTTCGGCATGGGATGGCGCGACAGGATCTGCAGCGACAGATCCTCCAGCGCCGCCATCTGCGCCTCCGGGAAGTCGCGGTAGCCATTCTCGTGGCCCGGATTGACCAGCTCGATGCCGACCGAGCGTTGGTTGATGCCGATCTTGCCTTCCCAGCAGGACTGTCCGGCGTGCCAGGCGGTCTTGTCTTCGGTGACCAGCTGGTGGACCGTCCCGTCCTCGTCGATCAGGTAGTGCGAGCTGACCTTGGCTTCCGGGTCGCACAGCCGGTCGATCGCCGCCTGCGCCGAGCCCATGCCAGTATAGTGCAGGATCAGCAGATCGATGTCGAAACCCGGCGGACGGGCGGAAAAGTTCGGCGACTGCCGGTCGGTGATCATGCGGTACTCCCCGTTGTGCGCGCGGCGCGTGCTTTCAGCGCCTCGCGGATTTGGATAATGGCGACACCGGAGAAGGTCATCAAGCCACCGATGGCGAGTTTCGTCGTTACCGGGTCGCCGTTGATCCAGATACTGAAGAACATGCCGAGCATGGGCGGCGCGATCATGAACGGCACCATGGTGGTAACCGCGTAGCGCTGCAGCAGGTAGAACATGCCGCCATGGCCGATGATCGACGCGCCGATTCCGGTATAGGCGATGGCGGCGGTGCCTTCCCAGCCGGACGCGAGCATGTGATCGACCTGGCCCATCTCGATCGCCGCCGAGACGGCGAACAGCGCCGGAAAGCTGACGGCGGCGATCCAGGCCTGGATCTGCATCGGATGGGCGCCCTTCAGACCGCGCATCAGGATCACCGAGACGGCGAAGAAGCACGAGCCGACGCAGCACAGGACCAGCGCCCAGGGCGTGTCGAACGCCACCGGATCGAAGCCCAGCAGCATGATGCCGGCGAAGGCGATGGCCATGCCGGCGATCCGCCAGGGTCCGACCTTCTCGCCCAGGAAGATCACGGCGAGCAGGACCATGAACGGAATATTGAACTGGATCGCCACGGCCACCGGCGCCGCATGGGCGGTGAGCGAATAGCCGACCAGGATCAGCCCGAAATGCAGCGCGCCCGAGCTGAGGCCGATGCCGAAGACCCGCCACATCTGGCCCTTCACCGGCTTCAGGAAGGGTGCCAGCAGGATGGCGACGATGAAGAAACGCATCCCGGCGAAGAACACCGGCGGCATCATGTCGACGCCCCACTTGGTGACGACGACGTTGAAGCCCCAGACCAGCGTCACCAGCACCGCCAGGCCGAAATGCGGCAGCGTCACGGAGCCAGCCCACGGTGCTTGCGGACCCGGTCCCAGGCATCGTTGATCACGGCGAGCTTCTCGTTGGCCAGATCGACGAACTCCTGCGGCAGGCCTTGCGCCACCAGCGTGTCGGGATGGTGCTCGCGCACCAGTTGACGGTGGCGGGCCTTGACCGCGTCGTCGGTCGCGGTGCGCGCGATCCCCAGCACGCGGTAGGGATCGGCGTCACCCACGCCGACGTGCCCGGCGCGGATGCGGTCGAACTCGGCGCGGTCGAAGCCGAAGATGTGCGCCACCTGGAACAGGAACTCATCCTCGGCCGGATGGATGACATTGTCGGCCTTGGCGATGTGGAACAGCGCGTCGAGCAACTCCTCCAGCACGGTCTTGTTGTCACGGAACAGTTTGGCGAGCTGCTGGGCGTAAGGCCCGAACCCGGTCGCCTCGCGCTTGGCACGGTCGAACAGACGCGAGACGTTCTTCAACTCCTCGTCGGGCACGTGGAACACCTCGCGGAACGCGGTCACCTCGTCGACGGTCACCGCGCCGTCGGCCTTGGCCATCTTGGCGCCCATCGCTATGACGCCGATGGTGAAGCTGATGCCGCGGGTGCCGTCGCGGGACTCGTCGGCGCCGTTGACGCCCTTGGCGGCCGCATAGCCGCCGAGCGCACCCAGCAGCGCGCCGAGCGGACCGCCCAGCACCAGACCCGCCGCCCCGCCGACCAATGTGCCCCAGATGCTCATGCCGCTTCCTTCAAGGCCGCGTGTGTAGCACTGAACGGAACCGGAGGCGGAGTGCGATTTTCGCGGACGGCCTTTGCCGTTGCCAACGCGAATCTGCCTTGGCTGAAAGCGCTCTAGTCGTTGCGCCTGGCTTCGGCCGCGGCGCCCCGGCCGGCGATGCGGCCGAAGACGATGGCGTTGGCAATGGAGTTGCCGCCGCCGATATAGCGCTCGCCCAGCACGCCGCCGGTGGTCTCGCCGCCCGCGAACAGGCCGCGGATCGGCCTGTCGAGCTCGTCGAGGGCCTGCGCCGACGCGTTGATCCGCACGCCCGTCGAGGTCAGACAGACAATGGCGGGCCGTACCTCGACGGCATAGAACGGACCGGTGCGGATGGGCTTCATGTCGGCCGGGTCCTTGAAGAACATGCTGTCGAGGCCGGCGTCCGTGTCGGCGTTGTAGGTCTCCACCGTGGCATTGATCGAGCGGGGACGGATGCCGCACCGGATCGCCAGTTCATCCAGCGTATCGGCCTTGATGACCTTGCCGGTCTTCACCTGGACCTCCAGCTCGTCGGCC
>JBKJNE010000223.1:0-5079 GCA_046596015.1 Alphaproteobacteria bacterium | reverse complement strand
CGTCAGGGCCATGCCGGCCACCAGCGCGGTCATCAGGACTTTGTTAGCCATTTCATCTCTCTCCGTGATCGTCTGCCATAGACATAGGCTTTAATGGAGAAAGCGCGATAACCCTTCGCCGGAAGGTTCAACGGCCCGGATCGTCGGCGATCCTCACCAGCTGCTTGCCGATGTTGCGGCCCTCGAACTGGCCCAGCGCGGCGTCGGGATAGGCGTCGAATCCGTCAGCGATATCAAGTACCTCCTTGATCTGTCCGGATTTCAGCAGCGCGCCCAGCCGCTTCACGCCCTCGCCGAAGCGGGCAATGTAGTCGAAGAAGAAGAAACCCGACATGGTGCAGGCCCGCATGGCCAGCGCCATGTGATTCTGCAGGCCCGGACCGGGAGAATTATAGGTGGCGATGCCGCCGCAGATGACGATGCGGCCGCCATGGGCCATGTTGGCCAGCGCCGCGTCGAGGATCGCGCCGCCCACATTGTCGAAGAACACATCGATGCCCTCGGGCGCCAGCGTGGCCATGCGGCTCGGGACGTCCTCGGCCTTGTAGTCGATGGCGGCGTCGAAGCCGAGATCGCCAGTCAGCAACGCGCACTTCTTCGCACCGCCGGCGATGCCGATCACCCGCGCGCCGGACAGCCGGGCAAGCTGGCCCGCGACGCTGCCGATGGCGCCCGCGGCGCCCGAGACGACGACCGTGTCGCCCGGCTTCACATGGCCGAAGTCGCCCATGCCGAAATAGGCGCACAACCCGTTCATGCCCAAGGTGGCAAGGCCCGATGCCAGATCGAAGCCGTCGGGAATCCGCTGCAGCGCGGTGCCGGTGCGGTCCATGGGGCCGGTGGCCACGTAGTCGGCGAACTCCATGAAGCCGGTGACCGCGTCACCCGGCTTGAAGTCTGGATGGCGAGACTTGACCACCCGGCCGGCGACGCCGCCGCACATGGGTTGGCCGATGGGGATCGCCTTGAAGCGTTCCTCCATGCCCTTGACCCAGGCATGGTTCATGGGATCGCAGGAGAAGTAGACGCTGCGCACCAGCATCTCGCCGTCGGCGATCTCGGGCACCGTCGTCTCGCGGTATTCGAACTGGTCGCGGGTCAGCCCCAGCCCGTTGCCGCCCGCCGCGTCCGCGACGACCCACTGCCGGTTTATTTGCGTCATGCCCGGAATTCCTTGATCAGGTTGCGTGCGATCAGCAGTTGCTGGATCTGCGAGGTGCCCTCGTAGATGCGGAAGATGCGCACGTCGCGGTAGAAGCGCTCGACGGCGTATTCCGACATGTAGCCGGCGCCGCCGTGGATCTGCACGGCGCGGTCCGCCACGCGACCGACCATTTCCGAGGCGAAATACTTGCAGGCGGCGATGTCGCCGACGTTGCGGTTGCCGGCGTCGTAGTTGCGCGCGGCATCGAGCACCATGCACTGGGCCGCGTAGGACTCGGTGCGGCTGTCGGCCAGCATGGCCTGGATCAGCTGGAACTCGGCGATCGGCTGACCGAACTGCTTGCGGTCGATGGCATAGCGCACCGACTCCTCGACCAGCCGCCGGGACACGCCGACGCACAGCGCCGAGATGTGCAGCCGGCCGCGGTCCAGCGTCTTCATGGCGGTCTTGAAGCCCTGGCCCGGCACGCCGCCGATCAGGTTGGCGGCCGGCACGCGGCAATCCTCGAAGATCACGTCGTACACATTGGCGCCGGCCTGGCCCATCTTCCTGTTGGCTTTGCCGACGGTGAGGCCGGGGCTGTTCTTCTCGACGATGAACGCCGAGACGCCGCCCGCGCCCTTGTTGGACGGGTCGGTGCGCGCCATCAGGGTGAAGATCGAGGCGTCGGCCGCGTTGGTGATGTACCGCTTGGTGCCGTTCACCACGTAGTCGTTGCCGTCCAGGATCGCGGTGGTGCGGATGCTGGCGGCGTCGGAGCCGGCGTCCGGCTCGGTCAGCGCGAACGACGCGACATATTCGCCCGACGCCACCTTGGGCAGGAAACGCGCCTTCTGCTCGGGCGTGCCGTCGATGACGATGCCCTGCGACCCGATGCCGTTGTTGGTGCCGATCTTCGACCGGAACGCCGGCGACGCGCGGCCCAGCTCCATGATGATGTAGGCTTCTTCCTCGGTGGTCAGGCCCAGCCCGCCATACTCCTCCGGCACGGTCATGCCGTAGAGGCCCATCTCGCGCATCTCCCTGAGGATTTCCGCCGGTACGGCGTTATCCTCGACCACCCTGTCCTCGGCGGGGATCAGGCGTTCGTTGACGAAACGACGGATGGTGTCGCGCAGCTGGTTGAAGATTTCCTGGTCGCGGATCATGGCATCTTCCCGTTTCTTGGGCTTGTCGGTCGGGCACGCTTATAAAGCGTTCGCGAGACGCCGCAAACCCGGCACGTTTGGTGAAGTCCGCGCGTTATCGGGTTACCATCGCCGAAACCGGGGAGACGCAATCGATGCCGGACTACCAGCCGTTCCTCAATCTCGCCATCGCCCTCGGCATCGGCCTGATGATCGGCGTGGAGCGCGGCTGGACCCAGCGCGACAAGCCGGAAGGCGGGCGCATGGCCGGGCTGCGGACCTTCACGGTGACTGGCCTGTTCGGCGGCATCGCCGCCGCTCTCGCGGCGATCTACGGCGTCTGGATCATCATCGCGATGGGCCTGCTGATCGGCATCATCGTCGCCGCGGCGCTGTCGCGCATTCCCTGGGACCAGGGCAATCACGGCATCACCACCGAGATCGCGCTGATCCTCACCTTCGCCCTCGGCGCGCTCGCCGGCACCGGCAATCACGAGATCGCGGTACCGGCCGCCGTGGTGGTGACCGGGCTGCTGGCGTTCAAGCCCGACCTGCACCGCTGGGTCGAGAATCTGGAGCAGCCGGAGATCTACGGCGCGGTGCGGCTGCTGGTGATGTCGCTGATCATGCTGCCAATCCTGCCGAACGAGGGCTATGGGCCCTGGGAGGCGCTCAACCCCTACGTGATCTGGCTGATGGTGGTGCTGATCTCGGCGTTGTCCTTCGCCGGCTACATGGCGGTGAAACATGCCGGACCGCGCTGGGGCCTGATCGTCACCGGGCTGATGGGCGGGCTGGCGTCCTCGACCGCCGTCGCCGTCACCATGGCGCGCCTCGGCAAGGGCGGCGGCGACGTCCAGCCGGCGGCCGCCACCGCCGCCGTCGCCAGCTCGACCGTGGTCTATGCCCGTCTGCTGGTGGTGTCGGCGGCGTTCGCGCCGGTGCTGGCCTGGAAGCTGGCGCCAGTGCTGGGCGCCATGGCGCTGACCGGCGCGGTGTGCGTCGCCATCATGTGGCCGCGCAACCAGCCGGCGCAGGGCCATGGCGCCCAGGCCATGGACGAGATGAAGCCGTTCAGCCTGGCGACGCCGCTGCGCTTCGCCGTCGTGCTCGCCGTGGTCATGGTGGCCTCGGCCGGCCTGCAGTCGTGGCTCGGCGACGCGGGCCTGCTGCTGGTGTCGGCCATCGCCGGCCTGACCGACGTGGACGCGCCGTCACTGACCGCCGCCGAACGGGTCGCCGAAGGCCTCGACGCGGGCGTGGGTGCGCTTGCCATCCTGATCGCCGTGGCGGTCAACATCGTCGCCAAGTTCGTCATCGTCAGCTGGATCGGCGGCATGGGCATGGCGAAGCGGGTCGCGCCCGGCCTGCTGCTGGCGCTGCCGGTGGGCGCCGCCGTCTGGTGGTTCTTCGCCCGCTAGTCGCGCCAGAACGGGTCGGCGCCGCGCAAATCGTCCCAGGCTTTCGCCAGCGCCTTGTCCGACACGTGGCCGCGTTGCTCGTGGAACGTCACCAAGGTCGCGGTGCCCGACGCCAGCGTCTCGTCGTCGTCGGCCATGTCCATCAGCTTGCCGCACAGGCCCTGCGCCACGGTCAGGTCGTTCAGCTTGCCCAGCAGGTCGAGCATGTCGGTGAGCGCGTCGCGGAACTTCTTCACGTCCTTGCGCGGATAAAGGCCGCGGAAGAACTCGCCCGCGTAGCGCAGCTTCTTCAGCGCGATGCGCAGCTTGTGCTTGGCCTCGGCGTCGAGGCTTTCGAAATCGTCGCCTGCGTCCAGCGCCCGGTGGTACAGCCGGTCGAGCAGGTGGCCGGCGTGATCGGTCATGGGCCGCTTCATGGCCTTCATGGCATCCTCGGACAGCCCGGCCCGCCAGCCGCGGCGCTCGACCCATCCGGCCAGGGGCAGGGCGAATACGGTATAGGCCGGCGAGCTCATGGCGACCCGCGCCTCGGTATAGCCGTCGTCGCGCATGAGCCGCGCGCCGTCGTGGAGGGCGCGCAGGCCGCGGTGCTCGGGCCACAGCGCCATCACCGGCGGCAGGGTTTCCAGCAGGAAAACGTCCCAGTCGCGCGCCGGGCCCAGGCTGCCCGCGGCCCATTTCGACTGGCCGCGGAACTCTTCCAGCGGCGGCTCGGGAATGAAATCCCTGAAGAAGTTGATCGCCGAGCGCAGCCGGCGCAGCGCCACCCGCATCTGGTGCACGCCTTCCGGATCGCGGCCGTCGAACGCCGACGCCTGGTTGGCCAGCCATTGCCGGATGCAGGCCCGCAGGCTCTCGCGCATGCCCTCCTCGAGCGTGATGTCGTCGGGGAACTCCAGTCGTTCGGCCTTGACCGACGGCGGCGGCGTATCGTCGGCCAGCCGGTAGCCGCGCGCCGACTTGGCGTCGATGGAAAGCCGCAGCGGCACCAGCTCGGCGAGCCGCGCGCCCAGGTCGAACAGGTCGGCGGCGGCGCCGTCGATCAGCTCCAGCTCGACCTCGTTGACCGGCAGCTCGCGCCCCCCGGCGCGGATCACGCCGGTATCGACGGCGAGCTCGATGCGGCTGGGGTCGGCGCGCCAGGCCGGGAAGCGGGCGACCAGCCTGTTGCGCTCGATGTCGGTGACGAAGGCCTCGCCCAGACCATCGGCATGTCCGTCCAGCTCCGGCGCAAACGACGCGACCGGCTTTTCCCACTCGCCGCGGGCGAACAGGCCGTCGCCCTGGGTCTTTACCGTCTGGATGAACCGCTGGCCTGTCCGGCGAACCCGCAGCGTCATGCCTCTGGATTTCAGCTTGCGGCAGG
>JBKJNE010000204.1:0-2983 GCA_046596015.1 Alphaproteobacteria bacterium | reverse complement strand
CGTGGCGCAATATCTGTGGTTGCGCCTGCTCGCGCAGCAGCAGCCGAACTTGTGTTGCGTCGGCGACGACGATCAGTCGATCTACGGCTGGCGCGGCGCCGAGGTCGGCAACATCCTGCGCTTCGAGAAGGATTTCCCGGGCGCGACGATCATCCGGCTGGAGCAGAACTACCGGTCGACGCCGCACATCCTGGGCGCGGCCTCGGGCCTGATCGCCGCCAACGCCGGCCGCCTGGGCAAGACCCTGTGGACCGAGGTCGCGACCGGCGAGAAGATCAGGGTCACCGGCGTCTGGGACAGCGAGGAGGAGGCCCGCGTCGTCGGCGACACCATCGAGGACCTGCACCGCAAGGGCATGCACTACAACCACATGGCCGTGCTGGTGCGCGCCGGCTTCCAGACCCGCGAGTTCGAGGAACGCTTCATGACCATCGGCGTCCCGTACCGGGTGCTGGGCGGCCTGAAGTTCTACGAGCGGCAGGAAATCCGCGACGCCCTCGCCTATCTGCGCGTGGTGTACCAGCCCGACGACGATCTGGCGTTCGAGCGCATCGTCAACGTGCCCAAGCGCGGCCTGGGCGATGTGACGATCCGCGCCATGCACGACATCCAGCGCGCTCAGGGCGTGCCGATGATCATGGCCGCCGGCATGCTGGCCGAGAGCGAGGACCAGCGTCCCAAGACCCGCGCGGCGCTGCGCGGCCTGGTCGAGAATTTCTCCCGCTGGCGCAAGCTGCTGGGCAGCATCCCGCATGTGGAGCTGGCCGAAATGATCCTGGACGAATCCGGCTACACCGAGATGTGGCAGCTCGACCGCTCCATCGAAGTGCCGGGCCGGCTCGACAACCTGCAGGAGCTGGTCCGCGCCATGGAGCCGTTCGAAAATCTGGGCGGCTACCTGGAGCACGTGTCGCTGGCGACCAGCGTCGACGAGATGGCCGACGACGACAAGGTCAACGTCATGACCCTGCACAGCGCCAAGGGCCTGGAGTTCCGCGCCGTGTTCCTGCCCGGCTGGGAGGAAGGCCTGTTCCCGAGCCAGCGGACCTTGGACGAGAGCGGCAACGCCGGGCTGGAGGAGGAACGCCGCCTGGCTTATGTGGGCATAACCCGCGCCCGCGAACGCGCCTTCATCAGCGCCGCGGCCAACCGGCGCATCTACAACCAGTACCAGTCGTCGCTGCCGTCGCGGTTCATCGAGGAGCTGCCGGAGGGCCACGTGGAGCGCGACGCCGCGCCCGGCCTGTACCAGGGCAACCGCTTCGACTACCAGAGCTACAACGCCTATGGCGGCGGCGTGCCACGCTCCAATGAATCCGGCGGCGGCTTCTCGAGCGGCGACTACCGGTCGCTCGGCGAGCGGCGGGCGGCGGCGCAGCGGGCGCAGCCGACGATTATCGCCAAGGCTGACAAGATCATGGTCAGCGCGGCCGCGCCGTCCCACTTCGCCGTCGGCGAGCGGGTGTTCCACCAGAAATTCGGCTACGGCAGCATCATTGACGTGGAAGGCAACAAGCTCGAGATCGAGTTCGAGAAGGCCGGCACCAAGCGGGTGCTCGATTCCTTCGTGGAGCCGGCGTCTTGACCGACAGCGTCTCGTGGCAGGTGCATGTGGAGGTGCCGAAATCGGCCGTGCCCATCGTCGAGGAATTCTTCGGGACCCTGGGCGAAGAAGACAACCCGCCCGTCGTCATGAGCTTCGAGATCACCGGCGACCAGCGCTGGGGCGTGGCCGTGGTGGTCGACGAGCCGGTCAGCTTCTCGGTGCTGAGCCGCCGGCTCAACAAAGCGCTCGCCGAGCAGGGCGCCGACAGCGTCAAGGTCAGGGTCACCGAGCTGGAGCCCATCGACTGGGTGGCCGAATCCCTGAAGCACCACCAGCCGGTCAGCGCCGGCCGCTTCCATGTCTATGGCAGCCACCACCCGAAGCCGGCGCTCGCCCGCTACGCCATCCTGATCGATGCCGGCATGGCGTTCGGCACCGGCCAGCACGAGACCACCGCCGGCTGCCTGCGCGCCATCGACGCGCTCGCCCGCACCGGCGCCGCCCGCAACCCGCTCGACGTGGGCTCGGGCAGCGGCATCCTCGCCATGGCCATGGCGAAGGCGTGGCCGTGCCGGGTGCTGGCCAGCGACATCGATCCGGACGCGGTGAAGGTCGCCACCCTCAACGCCCGCGACAACGGCGTCGGCGGCCGCATGGACGTGGTGACCGCCGTCGGCCTGCATCATCCCGCGATCCGCGAGCGCGGCCCCTACGACCTGATCACCGCCAACATCCTGGCTCGGCCGCTGGTACAGCTCGCCGGCGATCTGACCCGTGCGCTGGAGCCGGGCGGCGTACTGGTGCTCTCGGGCTTCCTGAGGCAGCAGGAGGCGGGCGTGTTCGCCGCCTACCGGCACCGCGGGATGCGGCTGCTGAGACGGTTCCCGGTCGGGGAATGGGTGACGCTGGTGCTGGAAAAAGCGAAGTCTTGTTAGCGCCTGCCTTTCGACAAGGCAGATGGCTTGTTCCAAGCATGCATGGTAAAAACGGACTTCTCAATATTGAGGACTTCGCGGCATGAAGAAGTTGTATTCTGCTATCCTCATTGCCAATTTGTTGATCGAAGGCGTCGGCGCGTTTGTCCTGTTCGCGGCGCCGGAAGTGCTTGTCGACACAGGAAATACCAGCGCGATGTTATGGGCCTGGAATTATGGGTTCGTGGCGCTTGCCGTGGGCAGCGCCATTTTCTGGGCATGGCCCCATCGAGCCAGTTTCGCGGCCGCTGGCGCCGTGTTGGGCATCCTTTTCAGTTTTCACCTGGCCATTGCCACCGCGCTGTCGATTGCGGATACGCTATTCGCCGATGTTGTCGTGCATGGTGCGTTCGCCGTGCTGTGCCTCTATCTCTTCACCCAACGGTCGAAGTGGTGTCTGAACCCGGCAGCAGCGTGAACCTTTGGGCCATATCGGCCTGTGGATCACCTCTCCAACGGGGAT
>JBKJNE010000113.1:0-3273 GCA_046596015.1 Alphaproteobacteria bacterium | reverse complement strand
TGGCCTATGTGGTAACCATGAGCAATGTCGAGGTCATTAAGGGCGACAAGCCCGAACATGTCCGCAAGCCGGACTGGCTGCGCGTCAAGGCGCCGGGCTCGCCCGAGTACATGAAGACGCGCAAACTGATGCGCGATCTGAAGCTCAATACGGTGTGCGAGGAAGCGGCTTGCCCGAACATCGGCGAGTGCTGGAGCCAGAAGCACGCCACCGTGATGATCCTGGGCGACATCTGCACCCGCGCCTGCGCCTTCTGCAACATCAAGACCGGCATGCCGCGCACCGTCGACCGTGACGAGCCCGAGCACGTGGCGACGGCGGTCGGCGAGTTGGGCCTCGAGCACGTGGTCATCACCTCGGTCGACCGCGACGACCTGCCGGACGGCGGCGCCAGCCAGTTCGTCCAAGTCATCCGCAAGATCCGCGAGCATTCGCCCGGCACCACGATCGAGGTGCTGACGCCCGACTTCCTGCGCAAGAAGGGCGCCATCGAAGCCGTCGTCGAGGCGCGGCCCGACGTCTACAATCACAACCTGGAGACCGTGCCGCGGCTCTACACCTCGATCCGGCCCGGCGCGCGCTACTACAATTCGCTGCGCCTGCTCGACAGGGTGAAGCAGCTCGATCCGTCGATCTTCACCAAGTCCGGCATCATGGCTGGCCTGGGCGAAGACAAGCGCGAGGTCTATCAGGTGATGGACGACATGCGCGCCGCCGACGTGGATTTCCTGACCATCGGCCAGTATCTGCGGCCGACGCCGCGCCATGCCGAGGTTGCCCGCTATGTGACGCCGGACGAGTTCGCGTCCTATGCCAGGATGGCACGGGCCAAGGGTTTCCTGATGGTGTCGGCATCGCCGTTGACCCGGTCGAGCTACCACGCCGGACAGGATTTCGCGCAACTCCGGGCCAACCGGGAAGCACAACTGGCGACGGCGCGCTGACTGCTGCTTTTGCCGATAAATTTCGTGGGGGAAATGCACAGGCACGCGGAAAAACGGGTGTTGCCGCACACGGTCGAACAGATGTTCGCGGTCGTCGCCGACGTCGAGCACTATGACGACTTCCTGCCCTGGTGCGCCGGCGTGCGCGTGTTCAAGCGGGAAGAGGGCATGTTCCTCGCCGACCTGATGATCGGCTACAAGGCGATCCGCGAGAAATTCAGCTCCCGGGTCGAACTGTTCCCCCACGAGCGGATCAAGGTCACCTACCTGACCGGTCCCATGCGGCACCTGAACAACGACTGGCGGTTCATCGCCAATCCGGACGGCAGTTCCACCGTGGATTTCTACATCGAGTTCGAGTTCCGCAGCCGGCTGCTGGAGAAGCTGATCGGCGGCGTGTTCGACGAGATCGTCAGGCGCATGGTCAGCGCCTTCGTCGCCCGCGCCGACGCGCTCTACGGCTCAGAAAAGCGACTGCATCAACTCTAGCGCCAGCTCCACCGACTTGCGGCGGACGACCGAGCGGCCCAGATCGCCGAACTCCATCTTGCGGTGGATGGTTTCGCCGTTCCGGCGGGCGGCGGCGAAATGCACCAGCCCCACGGATTTGTCGGTGTCGTCCTTGGGCGGCCCGGCGATGCCGGTGATGGCCACGGCGACGTCGGCGCCGGACTTGGCCAGCACGCCTGCAACCATGGCTCGGGCCGTGGGTTCGCTTACCGCGCCATGCGCCTTCAGCGTTTCCTTCGGCACGCCGAGCAGCTCGTGCTTGGCCGCGTTGCTATAGGTGACGAAGCCCCGGTCGACCACATCGGACGAGCCCGGCACTTCGGTGAGGCAGGCTATCACCAGGCCGCCGGTGCATGATTCGGCGGCGGCCAGTTTCAGGCCCTTGGCGCGGGCGGCAGCGAGCACCTCGGCGGCGCGGGGAATCAGAGCGTCGGTATCCATGGTCCACCTGCGAACAAGATCAGGAACAGCTGCAACAGGACGAAGGCGAACAGGCCGGCCAGCATGTCGTCCTGCATGATGCCGATGCCGCCCCGCCCATGCTGGTCGAGCAGGTGGATCGGCCACGGCTTGAAGATGTCGAAGATGCGAAACAGCACGAAGGCGGCCAGGTACGCCCACAACAGGTGTGGCGGTATCAGCAGGCACGCGATCCACTGGCCGGCCACCTCGTCGATCACCACCTCGCCGGGATCGGTATGATCGAAATCCTGGATGTAGCGGGCTGACGACCAGCAGCCCAGCGCGAACACCGCCAGCGCGGCGCCGAGCAGCACGAGCGGGCCGAGGAAAGTCTGGATGACCCAGGCGAAGGGCAGGGCGGCCAGCGAGCCGAACGTGCCCGGCGCCTTCGGGATCAGCCCAACCCAGAACCATGTGGACAGCAATGTGGCCGGATGGAACAGGGGCGGTCTCATGACGCCGTGTCGGGCAGCAGCACGCTGGCCGTGGCCTGCGCGGCGATGCCCTCGCCGCGGCCGGTGAAGCCGAGCTTCTCGGTGGTGGTCGCCTTGACGTTGATGCGCCGGGCGGGAATGCCGAGGATATCTGCCAGCACGGCGGTCATCGGCGCCACATGCGGCGTCACCTTGGGCGCCTCGCAGATGATGGTCACGTCCACATTGGCGATGCGGCCACCCTGCGCGCGCACCAGGCGGACCGCTTCCTCGAGGAACAACCGGGATGGCACGCCTTTCCAACGCGGATCGCTGGGCGGGAAGTGCCGGCCGATATCGCCGGCGCCGACAGCGCCGAGAATGGCATCGACCAGCGCGTGCAGCGCCACGTCGGCGTCCGAATGGCCGATCAGGCCGTGGTCGTGCGGAATCCGGTGGCCGCACAGCATGACGTGGTCGCCCGGACCCAGCCGGTGCACGTCGAAGCCCGTGCCGCTGCACGGCAACATGGCTCGCGCGGACAGCGCCGCCCCCGACAGCGCGGCTACGTCTTCCGGGGTCGTCACCTTGATGTTCCTCTCGTCGCCGTCGACCACGTGAACGGCGTGGCCGGCCCGTTCCACCACGGCCGCATCATCGGTCAGATCGGCCACGTCCGCCAGCGCACGGTGCGCGGCGAGGATGATCGGGTAGCGGAAACCCTGCGGCGTCTGCGCCCGGCGCAGGCTGTCGCGGTCGATATTGCCGGTGATGGTGCCGCCGTCGACCTGCTTGATCGTGTCGGTTACCGGCAGCCCGGGTATGACTGCCTCATTATTGGACAACGCATCGAGGATGGCATGGATCAAATCCGTCGAGACAAAGGGACGCGCGGCGTCATGGATCAGCACCAGATCGGGGTTCACGGCGGCCAGCGCCTCGAG
>JBKJNE010000057.1:0-5946 GCA_046596015.1 Alphaproteobacteria bacterium | reverse complement strand
TGCCATGGCGCAGGAACGGGACGTCGGCAGGGTTGCGGATCTGGCGCGCGTCGTTCATGGCAGTGAGTGTATCAATCCGTGCTTGGCGGGGCGCAATGCTGATTTATAGTCGGTGCGCCTTCTGGCGTACGTTCATGTAACGATAATTGGGAAAGCGAATGGTCAGAAAGATTTTGCTCGGACTCCTGCTGGCGCTGGTTTCTCTGCCGGTTCTCGAGGTGTCCGCTCAACCGATGCTCGAGCCGCTCGACGGCGAGCGCAACAAGCCGCCCATGAAGCAACTCGGAAAGGTTTTCGCGTCCAACGGCGTCGTCATCAGCAAGACCGAGAATGACGAGGGATCGATCGATCACAACACGCCGGCCACCGAGGCCGGCAATGATACAAAATGGATGGCCTTCAGGTTCTCGGCCCGGGAGCTGAAAACGGGCGAGCGGCTCTATGTTGTCGGCCTCGACCACATGTTTGTCGGCAGGGCCGCTTTTCGCGGCGCAGTTCCGCGCGACCTCGAGGGCGGGTATGGGCATGGACAGGAAGCCCAACTTATCAGGCTCGATCTCGAAGAGTCCTGCGCACAGGACGGCGTATGCCGGCTGCTTGAGCAGATGCTGGTGGTGTTCACGCCGGAAGAGTTTCGGAAGTATCTCGCCGACGACGGGCTGGTGCTGAAGATGGTCATCGATAACGACAACTTCGATCTCGTCCGGATTCCGCGGGACCATATCGACGGGGCCCTGGATGTCGCCGGACCGGAATAGGGTGCTGTCACCCGGCCTTCAGAACGTCATCGCCATGCGGCTCTTCGGGTTCAGGATTTCCTGGAACTCGACCACGTTGCCGTCCGGGTCACGGGCGTAGGTCGTCAGCACGGTGCCCTTGCCCAGCCACTGCGGCTCGCAGTGGAACCGCACCCCGGCCGCCTTTAGCCGGGCGTACTCGGCGGGCAGGTCGACGACGTCGAAGCAGATGTGGGTCAGGCCGTGGTTGCACACCGGCCGGTTCGGGTCGCCCGTCTCCGGTGCCGGCTGGGCGTATTCGAACAACTCGATATGGGCGTTGGCGGCGCGCAGCATGGCGACGCGCCCCCGGGCGCCGGGCAGGGCGGTGATCGCCTCGATCTCGGCGCCGCTGAAATCGACCTCGAACAGCACCTCGACGCCCACCAGGTCCCGGTAGAACCCCAGCATCCGGTCCAGGTCGCCGGTCGAGATGGAGGTGTGGTGGATACCCCTGATCATGGTCGTTCTCTCCTATCCGGCTTCCGCCCGGCGCATGATGCCGCAAAAGCCCCGGCGACGTCCCTGGCAATCGCATGATTCCAGCCGGATACGGGCTCGCCGATGGCGGCGGGAGGCGCTGCAATCCCCGATTTTATCAATAATCAACCCAAGATTGTATGTGGTCCGGCCCAAAAGTGGCCGAATTGCGTCATTTTTACGGCACAGCGTTTACGCATAGCCGAATTGTCCCAATGGAGGTAGACGATGTTGCGGTGCACACATAAGTTCAGTTCTGTCACCACGAAGTAACGGTTCAGCGTGGTGACCCCGAAGGCCTCCTCATATTGAGGTCTAGGGTTGGTGGCCCTGCTTTCCTCCCCGTTTCCAGGGCTACCCATTTCATCGTCTCCCCAAGACATGAAGTCTTCCCTGATTTGCCGGGCTCGCAAGAGCCCGGCATTTCTCTTTTCGGGCCACTCGATTCCGTGCCGAATAAATGCACGCGTGATTTTTCGCTTGGCCCACGCTGCTCGCCGCCCCATGCTGTGCCCGCGAAATCCAGCGGGGAGAGATCCATGAGCATTATCCTGGGGCCGATCGTTCAGCAGGGCTATGTGGTGCCCGACGTGCGCGCGGCGCTGCCTTATTTCATCGACATCGGTGTCGGTCCGTTCTTTATCCGCGACCGGTTCGTCGTGGTCGGCGGCAACTGCACCTACAGGGGCCAGGAACAGACCTTCAACATCACCGCCGCCTTCACCTATTCGGGCGAGCACCAGTTCGAGCTGATCTGCCACCACAACGAGGGGCCGTCGGTCTACAAGGACTTCCTGAAGGACAATCCGGAAGGCGGCCTGCAGCACGTGGCGGTGTGGGCCGACAACATCGACGAGGAACTGGCCCGGCTGAAGGCGCTGGGCGAGAACTTCGAGATCCTGCAGCGCTTCAACGAACTCGACTGCTACATCAAGAAGCCCGGCTATCCCTGGCCGATCATCCAGCTGATGGCCACGGTCGAGCGGCACCGGCGCATGTTCACCATGGTGAAGTACTACACCGACCGCTACGACGGCACCCGGCCGATCCGTTTCATCGACGAGGAGCTGAAGCTGTTCTATGGGCCGGGAGGCCCGGGAGTAGGGATGGACACCTGGGAGGTGACCAAGGCGCCGGGGCGGGAACGAATGCTGCAGCCCGCCGGCTGACGCCGGCACGGTTCCCCGCCGGGCGATTTGCGCTTGACCGATCGCCACGGGTGAACACAGTTGTGGCCGACGCTCGCGCCCGAGGGAGAATAATGACAACCAGGCATCTCGTCGATCCTGAATTGCTGCCCATGCTGGACCTGTTTCCGGCTTTCCAGATCGTGCCCGAAACGCTCGCGGCGGTCCGCGCGGGCGTCGACCAGATGAGCAAGGCGGCGCCGATACCCGATGCGCCGGTCGATGTGGCTGAACGGCGCATCGCCGCTCCGGACGGCGCGCCGGATATCCGCCTGCTGATCTATACGCCGCGCGGCGCGGCGTCGCGGCGTGCCGGGTTCCTGCATATCCATGGCGGCGGCTATGTGATGGGCACGCCCGAGATGAGCGATGCGCGCAACCGGCTGATGGCGGCCGATATCGGTTGCGTCATCGTTTCGGTCGACTACCGGCTGTCGCCCGAGACGCCGCACCCCGGCCCGATCGAGGATTGCTATTCGGCGCTGAAATGGCTGCACGCCAATGCCGCGTCGCTGGATGTGGACCCGGCGCGAATCGCCATCGGCGGCGAAAGCGCGGGGGGCGGCCTCGCCGCCGCGCTGGCGCTGCTGGCGCGCGACCGGGGCGAGGTGCCGGTTGCGTTCCAGCTGCTGATCTATCCCATGCTGGACGACCGCACCGCGGCCGCCGATCCGCATCCCTACACGGGCGAATACGTCTGGACTCCGCCGGCCAATCTGTTCGGCTGGGCGGCGCTGCTGGGACACGAGCCGGGCATCGACGGCGTTTCCCCCTATGCGGCGGCCGCCCGCGCCGAATCTCTCGCCGGATTGCCGCCTGCCTACATTGGCGTCGGCGCGCTCGACCTGTTTCTCGATGAGAATCTGGATTATGCCCGCCGGTTGGCCCGCGACGGCGTGCCGGTGGAGATGCACCTGTATCCGGGCGCCTTCCATGGCTTCAACATGATGGCTGGCGCGAGTGTCTCCCGGGTTTTCGAGCGCGACTACCGCGAGGCGCTGCGTCGCGCGCTGGCCTGAGGCGGAAAAATGCGCTGAATTCGTTCAGCATTGATGATTGTTTTTCTCGCCGGGTTCGACGACAGTGCCGTTCGGGAAGACCATCAGGGAACATACGGAGGGGACCATGGCCCAGACTCACGACCACGAGATCGTATCGATCTATCCGTTTACGGAAACCGAGATCGATCAACTCGCCAACAACTCCAATGAGTGCGTGCTGATGTGGGCGACCAAGGACGGCTGGCCCGTCGGCGTCACTCATGCGTTCGTCTGGCACGACGGCAAGATCTGGCTGACATTCGCCGAACACCGCCACCGGGCCGCCGCCATCCGCCGCGACAACCGCGTGTCGGTCAACGTCAGCAGCGGCGGCTATCCCAAGGGCGCGCCCGAGGGGCTGCCGACAGGCGCCATCACCTTCAAGGGGAGGGGCGAGTTCTTCGACGACCGGGAAACCAAGGAATGGTTCTACCGGGCGCTGTCGAAGAAGCTCAACCCGAACAGCAAGGAAGGCGAGACGTTCTTCTACAACCTGCTGGACTCGCCGCTGCGCACCGTCCTGGCCGTCTCGGTCGAGAAGATGATCATGTACAATGGAGGCACGGCCGGACAGCACATGGCGGGCACCATTTCCGAGGACCAGCTGGGCGAGCGGCTCAGCGGCGACACGGAGCGCATGAACGCCGAACGCGCCAAGCGCGGCCTGCCGCCGCGGTGATCGATTCGATTCCGGAGCGGTTCACGCCAGAGCTGAGCCGCTCCGGAGACTCCGACAGAAAAAACCGGAACACCTGAAGGGCTGCTGCCAGTATCCTGCGGTATGCCCACGACAGCGCGCGGGCTCAGGTCGCTGGAAGGAGTTTCGCGAAGTGCCACGAGCGTTGACCGATGCCCAGATCGAAGCGTTTCGCGACCGGCTGTGTGCCGCCGCCACTCGTCGGTTCGTTGAACTAGGCTATGACGGGGTGACCATACGCGGCCTCGCGGCCGATATCGGCTGCAGCCCAATGACGCCTTACAGCTATTTCAAGCGCAAGGAGGACATCTTCGCCGCCGTGCGGGCCGCCGCCTTCAAGCGACTGGCCGATGCCTGTGAGAGCGCGGCCGCGAAAGCCCCGAACGACCTTGCCCGGGCGGACGCCCTGAGCCGTGCCTATCTGAATTTCGCGCTCTCCGAGCACGACGCCTACAAGATCATGTTCGAGCTTACCCAGCCTGACGAAGACGCTTTTCCGGATGTGGTCGAACAGGTCGAGCGGTGCCGGCGGCTCATGATCCAGCCGACCGAGATCATGGTGCGCGAAGGCATACTGTCAGGCGATCCGGAGGAACTCTCGCAGATGTTCTGGGCGGGCATTCACGGCGTTATCGTGTTGCATATGGCCGGCAAGCTTCCCTCGGGAACAAGTGTCCAGGCGCTGTACGCCAGGATACTGAAGACTTTGATGCGCGGCACGCGGGGTCCGCGTTTTCACGAGGTCGAGCAAACGCTGTTCCCCAGCCGGCGCATCGCCTGACGGCCTTCCGGCGCGCCGGATTCGGCCCAGTCGCGCACGCCTATTATTTACATTGTAAAAATATCATTCATGCTGTGGCATCGAGTCGATAGCGAACGGCTATCGACACACGTGTCAACCCCTGGCAAAGGTCAAGCAGGATGAACAAGATCGTCGAGGTCAAGGCCCCCAACAATCCCTTCCTGAGAGACAATTTCGCACCTGTCGACCATGAGTTGACCGAAACTTGTGTCGAGGTCATCGGAGAAATTCCCCCTGAGCTCGAGGGCGCTTTCCTTCGGATCGGCTCGAACCCGGTATTCGTCGCGGATGTGGAGAAGTATCACTGGTTCGATGGCGACGGCATGATCCACGAGGTGCATTTCGAGGGCGGCAAGGCAACCTATCGCAACCGCTATGTCATGACCAAGGGGCTGAAGGCCGAACTGGAAAAGGGCGACTGGATCTGGAAAGGTCTGGCCTCGGTGCCGGACTTCACCAACAGCCTCGGGCCGATGAAGAACGCCGCCAATACGGCGATGGTGTTTCACAACCGGAAGCTTCTGGCCCTTTGGGAGGGTGGCGCCCCGCACCATGTGACCCTGCCGGAACTGAACACGGTGGGCGAGGTGGATTTCCACGGCAAGCTGAACCATGCCTTCACGGCGCATCCGAAGCTGGACCCGGTGACCGGGGAGATGATCGCCTTCGGGTACAACATGTTCATGAAGCCGTATTGCGTCCATTGCGTCATCGACAGGGACGGCAACATGACCCACCAGGTCGCGATCGACCTGCCGAAGGGCTGCATGATGCACGACTGCGCGATCACGGAGCACTACACGCTTATCCTCGACCTGCCAGTCACCGGCAACCTCGAGGCGTTCATGCAAGGCGGCCCGCCGCTGAGCTGGGATCCGGACAACGGGGCGCGCATCGGCGTGCTTCCCCGGCATGGCGGCGGGCACGAAATTCGCTGGTTCACCATCAAGACCGGCTTCGTGTT
>JBKJNE010000503.1:0-5172 GCA_046596015.1 Alphaproteobacteria bacterium | reverse complement strand
CCGGTCGACGGGCCGCCGCGCTGCGAGTTGACGATGACCAGCGGCAGCTCGGTGGTGATGGCCAGGCCCATGGCCCCGCCCTTCAGCGCGATGCCCGGGCCCGACGAGGATGTCACGCCCAGCGAGCCGGCGAAGGACGCGCCGATGGCCGAGCAGATGGCCGCGATCTCGTCTTCCGCCTGGAAGGTCACCACGCCGTGCTCCTTCAGCCGCGCCAGCTGGTGCAGCAGGGTGGAGGCGGGAGTGATCGGATACGAGCCGAACATGATGTCGAGGCCAGCCAGCTTGCCGCCGGCGACCAGACCCAGCGCCAGCGATTCCGCGCCGGTGATGGTGCGGTAGACGCCGGGCGCCACGTCGGCGCGTCCGACCGTGAAATGGCTCATGTCGCCCGCCAGCTCGGCGGTCTCGCCGAAGGCGTGGCCGGCGTTGACGGCGGCGACGTTGGCGTCGGCGAGCTGCTGCGACTTGGCGAACTTGCCCTTCAGCCAGTCGACGACCGACTGCCGCTGGCGGCCGTACATCCACAGCATCAGGCCAAGCGTCCACATGTTCTTGCAGCGCATGGCCTCCTTGTTGGAGAGGCCGAATTCCTTGACCGATTCCAGCGTCATCTTGGAGATGTCGAGCCGGATGACCTGGTATGGCGCCACGGTGCCGTCATCGAGCGGGTTCGAGGTGTAGCCGGCCTTCGCCAGCGTCCGGTCGTTGAACGAGCCGGTATCGACCACCAGGGTGCCGCCGGTCTTCAGCGCATCCAGGTTGGTCATCAGCGCCGCCGGGTTCATGGCGACGAGCACGTCGGGCTGGTCGCCCGCGGGCAGCACGCGCCGCGCGCCGAAATTGATCTGGTAGGCCGACACGCCGAAGGTGGTGCCGGTCGGCGCCCGAATTTCAGCGGGGAAATCGGGGAAGGTCGCCAGGTCGGTGCCCATCAGCGCCGTCGAGTGAGTGAACTGCGTGCCCGTCAACTGCATGCCGTCGCCGGAGTCGCCGGCGAAACGGATGACGACGGATTCAAGGCTTGCGGGGACATGTTCGTCCGCGCTCGCGGTCGGCTTTTGAGCGAGATTGGTTGCCATCTTCTCCCAGCCCCATCCTTTCGGGGTCGAATTTTCGGCAGTCGTGCTTAAACGCGCGCTGTCACACGGCTTACATACTACCACGCGCACCCTGCGGCAAGGCGAACAATAGCGGTTGAGCCTGCACGCATGACTGTTGAGGTATCTAGTGTTACGCGCTGGATTAATCAACAAAAATGTAAAATATATTTTTGTACATATACACGCTGTATTATTGTGCGCCGCCCGATTGTTTCCTTAGCGAGCGCAGCAATCCGGCCGAGGCGGTCTCGATCAGCGCCAGCACTTTGTCGAACCCGCCTGTCATGTAGGGATCGGGTACTTCGTCGACTCCGGCGCCCGGCGCGTAGCGCAGAAACAGCGCCGGAATCGTGCCGGCCTGCAGCGCCATCCGCTGCAATGCGGCAAGGTTGTTCCGGTCCATGACGAGGATATGGTCGAAGGATTGGAAGTCGTTTTCGTGCACCACCCGTGCCCGCAGGCCGGTGATGTCGATTCCGTGTTTTGCCGCCGTCGCGATGGCCCGGCGGTCCGGCTGTTCGCCAATATGCCAGTCGCCGGTGCCGGCGGAGTCGACGCGGATCGCGTCGCGAAGGCCCGCGTCGGCCACCATCCGGCGAAACACGCCTTCCGCCATGGGCGAGCGGCAGATGTTGCCCAGGCAGACGAACAGCACGCTCGTGGGCTGCATGGCGGACTACAGCTTCACCGCCATGGTCAGCCCGTCACCGATGGAAACGAGTACGCTGTAGACCCGTGAATCGTCCCGGACCTTCTCGTTGAGCGCGCGGATGGCGATGGTGCTCTCGTCCTGCTTGTCCGGATTGGCGACGCTGCCGCCCCACAGCACGTTGTCGATCAGCACCACGCCGCCCGGGCGCAGTAGCGCCAGGCTGTATTCGTAGTAGCCGTCATATTCCTTCTTGTCGCCGTCGAGGAAGGTCATGTCGAAAGTGCCGGCCTCCGGCCCGGCGGCCAGCGCCGCCATGGTCTCGAGCGCGGGCGCGAGGCGCAGGTCCACCTTGTGGGCGATGCCCGCCTCTTCCCAATATTGGCGGCCGACGGCGGTCCATTCCTCGCTGATGTCGCACGCCACCACCCTGCCGTCGTCGGGCAATGCCTGGGCGACAACGAGGGCGCTGTAGCCGGTGAAGGTGCCGACCTCGAGGTATTTCCGCGCGCCCATCAGCCTGACCAGCACCTGCATGAAGCGGCCCTGGTCGCGGGAAATCTGCATGCCGGCCCACTGGCCGGTGACCCTCGTGGTCTCGTCGCGCAGCCGGTCGAGCAGCGGCTCGGGCGCCAGCGTCGCGTTCAGCAGATAGTCATACAGCGCGTCATTGAGAAAACTGCCTCTGGACATATCTCATCTCCATCCGGTCATATCGGGGTGAACAAGAGGGGCTGCGACATGGCGAAACTGGAAGGACCCGACCGCGCGGCGGCGCTGGCCGCGCTCGACGGCTGGTCCGAAGTACCGGGCCGCAACGCTATCACCAAAAGCTACAAGTTCAACGACTTCAACGAGGCCTTCGCCTTCATGACGCGGGTGGCGCTGGCTGCCGAGAAGGCCGACCACCATCCGGAGTGGTTCAACGTCTACAACCGCGTCGAGGTCACGCTGTCGACCCATGACGCGGGCGGCGTGTCGAAGAAAGATGTCGCGCTCGCCACCTTCATGGACCAGGCGGCGAGGTAGCGGACCAGGTTGCCGCGAGAATAGTCCTCTCCGTGGTGAGGGCTTGCACAACAAAAAAGGGGCCGCGAAGGCCCCTTTTCCGTCCTATGCGGACAAACTCACTTCGGACCCATGCGTAGCGCGCCGTCGAGGCGGATGGTCTCGCCGTTCAGCATGACGTTGTCGAAGATGAACATGGCGGTCTTGGCGTATTCGCCGGGCTGGCCCAGGCGCGGCGGGAAAGGCACCGACTCGCCCAGCGCGTCCTGCACGTTCTGCGGCAGGCCCTTCAGCATGGGGGTGATGAACAGGCCCGGCGCGATGGTGCAGCAGCGGACGCCGTCGCGCGCCAGATCGCGGGCGACGGTCAGGGTCATGGAGACCACGCCGCCCTTCGACGAGGCATAGGCGACCTGGCCGATCTGGCCCTCATAGGCCGCGACCGAGGCGGTGTTGAGGATGACGCCGCGCTCGCCGTCGGCCAGCGGGTCCATGGCGCACATGCGCACGGCGGCGAGGCGGATGCAGTTGAAGGTACCGATCAGGTTGACGTTGATCACCTTGGTGAAGATCGCCAGCGAATGGGGCTCGCCCTTCGACACGGTGCGGCCCGCGTCAGCGACGCCGGCGCAGTTGACCAGGATGCGGGCGTCCTGGCCGTGGGCGGCCTTGCCTTTGTCGAGGCCTGCGATGACGCTTGCCTCGTCGGTCACGTCGACCTTGGCGAAGACGCAGCCCATTTCCCTGGCGGCCTGCTCGCCGGCGGCCTCGTTGACGTCGAAGATGGTGACCTTGGCGCCCTTGGCCAGCAGCGCCTCGGCGGTCGCGCGGCCCAAACCGGATGCGCCGCCCGTGATCACGGCGGCAACCCCGTTCACATCCATTCTCTCACCTTCGTTATTGGTTCTTGTTTCGTGTTCGGCGCGCCGATGTAGCACAGCGATTTCACGGTGTCGAGGACAGGACGGGCGGTTTTCCCGCCTTCGCGAGCTGGCGCTCGCGCCGGGTGATGTAGAAGGTCGAGCCGATCAGCAGCAGCGCGCCGGCGCCGGTCCAGACATCGGGGTATTCGGCGAACAGCAGCAGTCCGGCCGCGGTCGAGAACAGCAGCCGCGTGTATTCGAACGGCGCCATGGCCGACGCCTCGGCCAGCCGGTAGCCGCGCACCACGCAGGTTTGCAGCAGCGTGGCGACGATGGCGACCGCCGCCAGCAGCGCCAGCTCGCGCAGGTTGGGCGTCTCCCAGTTGAGCGCGGCAGGAACGGCGAGCACAACCGTCTGCGCCAGCACCGCATAGAACACCAGTGTCTCGGTGCGGTCGGTGCGGGTCAGGATGCGGACCAGCACGATATTGACGGCCGCCAGCCCGGCCGCGGCGAGGGCGATCAGTGCCGCCGGGTCCATGCCGGGTCCCGGCCGCATGACGATCAGCACGCCGGCGAAGCCCACCAGCGTCGCGGTGGTCCGGTACCAGCGCAGCCGCTCGGACAGGAACAGGGCCGCCAGCACCAGCACGAACAGCGGCCGCGAGAACAGGATCGACGTCACCTGCGCCAGCGGCAGGTGGACGAAGGCGTAGAAGGCGGCCAGCAGAATCAGCCCGGAGCTGACGGCGCGCACCAGTTGCAGCACCGGCCGGTGGGTCCTGAACCCGCCGATGCCGACCCGCCACATGAACGGCAGCACGATCACCAGCCCGAACAGGCCGCGGAAGAAGGCGATGACGGTCGGCGGCAGCGTCTCGCCGGTCAGCTTGACCAGGATCATCAGCACGGTATTGAGCACGGCCGCCGCCAGGATCCAGACCGCGCCGCGCAGATTGTCGCGGGCCTGCTCGGGCCTTTCCGGCGGCAGCGCCACTACTCCGCCGGCTCCGGCACGGCCCGGGCCGCGGCCCTGCCGCCGGCCTCGCGCCGCGCGATATAGACGACGCTGATCAGGATCAGGCCGGCGCCCAGCATGGTGAACAGGTCGGGCGTCTCGCCGAACAGCGCCACGCCGATGATGGTGACGAACACCAGCCGCAGGAAATCCAGCGGCAGCACCGCGCCCGCGTCGGCCATGGACAGGGCCTTCGCCAGGAACCACTGGGCGATGCTGGAGACCGCGCCGATGATCGCCATCACGCCCGCGTCGTGCCAGGTCAAGGGCTGCCAGTACCACAGCGCCAGCAGCAGCGAGATCGGCAGGCACAGGGTGTTGCCGTAGAAGATGATGACCTGGGTCGGCTCGGTGGCCGACAGCTTCTTGACGCACAGCAGCGAGCCCGCCATGGCCATGGCGCCCATCACCGCGGCGAGGATGCCGATATGGATGTCGGCGAAGCCGGGGCGCACGACCACCAGCATGCCGAGGAAGCCGATCAGCACGGCGACGATGCGCCGCCGGTGCAGCGTCTCGCCCAGCAGGATC
>JBKJNE010000334.1:0-4956 GCA_046596015.1 Alphaproteobacteria bacterium | reverse complement strand
CAAGCGGACGCGCATGGCCGAGGCGGTCAAGACCGCCGGCGCCAGCGCGCTTGCCTTGTCGGCCACCGATTCCATCGCCTGGCTGCTCAACATCCGCGGCGCCGACGTGGCGCGCACGCCGCTCGCGCTGTCCTATGCGCTGCTGCACGACGACGCTTCGGTCGATCTATTCGTCGATGAACGCAAGGTGGATGCCGCGCTCCGCGCCCATCTGGGCAACCAGGTGCGGGTCGAGCCGGAAGCCGCGCTCGCGCTGGCGCTCGCCGGCTTCAAGGACAAGCCGGTGATGGTCGATCCGGCATCCGCGCCGGCGTGGATCGTCGAGCGCCTGGAACAGGCCGGCGCGACCATCGTCCGCAAGACCGACCCGATCCAGAAGGCCAAGGCGCTGAAGAATCCGGCCGAGCTGAACGGCACCCGTGCCGCCCACAAGCGCGACGGCGTGGCGCTGGCGAAGTTCTTTGCTTGGCTGGCGTTGAACGCGCCGAAGGGCACGGTCGACGAACTGACAGCGGTGGCCCGGTTGCAGGCGTTCCGCCAGCAGGGCGACCTGTTCCGCGACCTCAGCTTCGACACCATCTCGGGCGCCGGCCCCAACGGCGCCATCGTGCACTACCGGTCGAGCGAGAAGACCAACCGAACGCTGGGGCTCGGTGAGCTCTATCTGGTCGATTCAGGCGCCCAGTACCTGGACGGCACCACCGACGTGACGCGCGCCATCGCCATCGGCACGCCGTCGGCCGAGCACCGCGACCGGTTCACCCGGGTGCTGCGCGGCCATATCGCGCTGGCCGTGGCGCGCTTTCCGAAGGGCACGACCGGCCACCAGCTCGACGTGCTGGCGCGGATGCCGCTGTGGCAGGGCGGGTTCAACTTCAATCATGGCACCGGCCACGGCGTCGGCTCGTATCTGGGCGTGCACGAAGGGCCGCACAGCATCTCGCCGCGTCCGTCCAGTGTCGCGCTGGAGCCGGGCATGATCGTGTCGAACGAGCCCGGGTACTACAAGGAAGGCGAGTACGGCATCCGCATGGAGAACTTGGTCGCCGTGGTGCCGTCGGAGCCGGGCGAGGACGACTCGCCGTTCTATGAGCTGGAGACGCTGACCTTGGCGCCCATCGACCGGGCGCTGATCGACCCGGCGATGATGACCCGGACCGAGCTGGACTGGCTGAACGCCTATCACCGCCGCGTCCGCGACGAGATCGGCCCCAGGCTGGACGACGAGACCCGCGCATGGCTGGAAACGGCCACCGCGCCGATCACGGCGTAGCGGCCGCCAGAGTCCGTCCTCTCACCACCATCGCCGCGGCCAGCGCCAAGCCCAGCATCGCCGCGCCCGCGAGGAACGGCATCGTCGTGCGCCACGGCCACAGCAGGTCCAGATAGACGGTCATCAGGCCCAGCCACAGGAACGCCAGTCCCCAGCCGAGGATCGCGCCGCCGCCGAGCGCCAGGCCGAGGCGGGCGACCCAGAATGCCGCCGCGCAGAACACCACGCGGTAGATCACGGCCAACACGCCCCAGGGCAGCAGCGCGGTCATCGCCAGCAATTGCAGCACGATCAGGGTGACGAACAGTGCCAGGCCGATACCCGTGAAGCCCGGCATGCCGGCGAGCGCGGCGCCATCCCTTGAGCGGCCTGACCGGCGCGCCAGCTGAACGCTGCCGAGGACGACGATGGCGCCCAGCAGCAAGCCGAACCATCTGCCGCCGGCCGGATAGGCGCGCGACGCCTGCTCAAGCACATGGGCATCGGACGCGATATAGACGGCGGCGAGGCCGGCCAGCGCCGCATAGGCCTTGCCGGTCCGGGCGAACAGCCGCGATCCGCGCCTTCCCCCCATGCGGTCCAGCAGTTCATGAACCAGCATCGCGCCCACCAGATAGACGCCCATCAGCGCGTACACGTCCGGATAAGACGTTCGCCATGCCTGCCAGACCGCGAGCGCAAGAAGTGGTGCGAACATCAGGTGCGCGATGAACTGGGCGCCGCTGAACCCGCGCGAGGACGTCATGGTCCAACTTTCGCGCGAAGCATCACCAGCGCATTGATCGGTGCGTTCGAATAGCGCAGGCCCGGATCATAGGAGAACTTGGCCTCGTAGACGGTACCGTCATCCAGCGTGGCGCGGATCAGGTAGGGCTTGCCCTCTTCGAGTGGCGGCGCCTCGTGCGGATAGGGAGCCGGGCTGCCATGGACCGTGGCGGACCAGATTTCGACGAAGTCGCCGGCGGCCACGTTCATCAGGCTGAGCCGTGCCGACGCGTCGGGCTTCGATGGCCACTGGAACACGGGTTCCGGCGCGTTGACGGCCCCCTCCTGCGGCTCCGCCGGACCCAACGTCACGATCTCGCCCGGCAGCAGCCGGTAGAGCGGCTGGCACGACAAGGCACGGGTGTTCGGCGCGGGCGCGCCGCTTACCTGTGGGCCAGCCGCCGTTACCGTCACGACGCCGCCAGTGATACTTTCCTCGCGGCAGGGCGACAGCCAAGTCAGGGTAATCTCGCCCTTGGTCCGCAGGTCGATGCGTGTGCCCGCCCTCACGTAGCCATAGAGCATGGCGGCGGGGTCGCCCACGTTGCGCAGGGCGCTGATCCACGCGACCGGACGGTTCGGATCGGCGACCCCGAGAGGATCGGGCGCGACATCGGCAGGCGCGGTCGGCGGCGCATCCGTCTCGTCGGCGAACAGGCCCAGCAGCCCCCGGCCCTGCGCAGCCGCCGCCAGCGACAGGCATAGGCCCGCCGCCACCGCCATGCGCATGAGCTGCCCTCGGAGCCTCGCGCGCGACATGGTCAGTGACGGGAGATGGTGACCGACGTGTAGGGCTCGCCCAGTGTCATCAGGTCGTCGCTCCTGTAGCATTCGGCTTTCATGCTTTCCCCCTCCGCCAGTCCCTTGCGGACGCTCTCGATGAAATCCTTGTTGCCGATGGCGGCCTCGCAGGGCCGTGCGGCGTCGATATGCGCCTCCCGCTGGAACGCGCCATATTCGCTGACGGTGTAGCTGACCAGGTTACCGTTCAGCAGATAGAACAGCACAATGAGTGTTTTCATGACGGGGATTATGCCGCCCGAAGAGGCTCGATGCCAGCAGCCTTCAATCGCTCTCGGCGGCGTCGCGGCGGCCCGGAAGCTGGGCCAGCACGGCGAGCTTCTGCTCGTCATCGTAGCTCGACCAGCCGCCGATCTCGCGGATGGTACGGAAGCATCCGAGGCAATGGCGGTCGCCGAGGCGGCACACGCCGATACAGGGGGATTCGATGGTCATTGCCGCTCGCTCAGGTTGGCCGTTGCTTACCTACAGGCGCGCCGCAAAGCAAGCCCGATGCCGAGTCGCCGTTCGCGGCATGCACGTCCGCCGGCCGCCGCGGATCAGAAAAAGCATATGTTTCTCCGCCAATTGACTTATTATGTCGGGACTGTTCATTTGCGGTTTAGCTGGGGGTAGGTACAATTCGCCGCATGCGATGGACGACGATCATTGTGGGGACTGCACTGCTGGCGGGCGCCGGTCAGGCGATTGCCTATAGCGAGCAGGAAAGTGCGCGGGACGCTTACCAGCGCGGCGAGATCATGTCGCTGGAAGACATCAGGCGCAACGTGCAGCGCGACTTCAACGGCCAGATCATCGGCACCCAGCTGAAGTCCGACAACGCCGACTACGTCTATAAGTTCCGCGTGTTGTCGCCCGACGGCAACATGATGACGATCGACGTGGACGCGCGGACCTCGCGGGTGATCGACGTCAAGGGCCGGCGCTAGATGCGCGCCCTGGTCGTCGAGGACGATCCCGACCTCATCCGCCAGCTCTCCGATACCCTGCGCACCGAAGGCTATGCCGTCGACCAGGCGACCGATGGCGAGGAAGCCATGTATCTGGGCGAGGTGGAGCCCTACGACGTGGTGGTGCTCGACCTGGGCCTGCCGGTCATGGACGGCGTCTCGGTGCTGAAGTCCTGGCGCGCCAAGGGCCGCGTCATGCCGGTGCTGATCCTGACCGCGCGCGGCCAGTGGAGCGAGAAGGTGGCGGGCTTCGACGCGGGTGCCGACGACTACCTGACCAAGCCGTTCCAGATGGAGGAGCTGCTCGCGCGCATCCGGGCGCTGATCCGGCGCGCGGCGGGACACGCATCGCCGGTGATGCGCTGCGGCCCGGTCGAGGTGGACACCAACAGCGCGACCGTGACGGTCGATGGCGAGACCATCAGGCTGACCGGCCACGAGTACAAGCTGCTGTCCTACATGATCCATCACGTGAACAAGATCGTGTCCCGCACCGAGCTGACCGAACACATCTACGACCAGGACTTCGACCGTGATTCCAACACCATCGAGGTCTTCGTCGGCCGGCTGCGCAAGAAGCTGGGCGTCGATGTGATCAAGACCGTGCGGGGCCTGGGCTACCGCATGGAGCCGGACGGTGAGGCGTCCTAGCTCCCTAACCCTTCGTCTCATCCTCGGGGCCGGTCTGTGGACCCTGTTCGCGCTGATCATCGTCGGCGTGGTGCTGTCGTTCCTGTTCCGCCAGACCGTCGAGCGCAGTTTCGACGCGCGCCTCAACGTGCTGCTCGAGAGCCTGATCGTTTCCGCCGAATATGATCGCAAGCAGGGCGTCTATCTCAGCGGTTCGCTGCCCGATCCGCGCTTCGAGCAGCCCTATTCCGGCTGGTACTGGCAGATCACGCCGCGCAACGGGCCGGTGATGATCTCCCGGTCGCTGTGGGACCGCGAGCTGGTCCAGGACCTGTCGCAGCCGGCGCCGCAGCCGCGCCAGTACTATGTCATGGGCCCGGACGATCAGGAAATCCGCGTCATCGAGCGTGACATCATCTTTCCCGACGCCGACGCCAGCGTGCGCTTCGCCGTCGCCGCGGTCACCACCGAGAACAAGCAGCAGGTGGCGCGCTTCGTGGGCGCCATCGTCCTGGCGCTGGGCCTGATGGGCCTGGG
>JBKJNE010000462.1:0-3466 GCA_046596015.1 Alphaproteobacteria bacterium | reverse complement strand
CCTGCCGCCCGGCACCATCGCCGCCGCCATCAGGGCGCTGGAGATCATCGAGCGCGATCCGGAGATGTGCGCGCGGCCGGTGAAGAATGCCGCCCGCTTTTGCGCCGCCCTGCACCTGCCCGCGCCGGTCAGCCCCATCGTCCCCGTCATCCTCGGCGAGGCGAGGCGCGTGATGGAGGCTTCGGCGGCGCTGCAGGAGCGCGGTTATCTGGTCACCGGCATCCGCCCGCCCACCGTGCCCGACGGCACGGCACGGCTGCGCGTGACGTTCTCCTCGGCCCATACGGAGCAGGAGATCGACGGGCTGGTGTCATCCATGCGCGCGCTGGGTCTCGCGGGATGACCCGCACCTTCATCACCGCGACGGGCACGGGCATCGGCAAGACGCTGGTGACCAGCATACTGACCCGGCAGTTGCGGGCGCAGGGCAAGACGGTGCGCGCGCTGAAACCGGTGATCAGCGGCTTCACCGCCGAGACGGCTAACGAAAGCGACACCGCCGAACTGCTGCGAGCGATGGACCGGCCGGTGACGCCGGAGACCATCCAGGAAATCTCGCCCTGGCGTTTCGCCGCGCCGATCTCTCCCGACATGGCGGCGATCCGCGAAGGCCGCGCCATCGACTTCCTGAAGCTGATCGAGTTCTGCGAGATGCCGGTCGATGCCGAGCACGTGCTGATCGAAGGCGTGGGCGGGGCATTCGTGCCGCTCAATGACAACCACACGGTCGCCGACTGGATCGCCGAACTGTCGATCCCCGCCCTGCTGGTCTGCGGTTCCTATCTCGGCACCTTAAGTCACACCATCGCGACGCTGGAAGCCCTGGCCAACCGGCGCGTGACCGTGACCGGCATCATCATCTCCGAGTCACCGGATAGCCCTGTTCCGCTCGCGGAAACACAGGCCGCGCTGGGGCGCTTCGTGGGTACAGCCGAGATCGTCTGTCTGCCGCGTCTCGGTTCATGGCAGGACGCCCCTGACCTGACGGGACTGGTAGGCTAGACACGCAGATCTGATGCGCATATTATATGCGCATAAGGAGTGCGCATCATGAATCGCGTCGAAAAAGTCTCCAGGCGCAAGCCCGTCAATCTGACCGCTGATATTGAATTGGTAGAAGTTGCAAGGTCCATGGGCCTCAACCTTTCACAGCTGTTCGAGGACAGCCTTAAGAAAGCTGTGTGGGAGGAGCGTAAACGACAGTGGGAAGACGAGAATCGTGAAGCGCTCGAGCAATACAATCGCTTCGTCGAGGAGAACGGCGTCTTCAGCGACGGCCTACGTTCGTTCTGACCGACCATGGCGCAGTTCGACGTCCATAAAAATCCGAACGCTTCCCAGCCCAATCAACCTGCCTTCTTCATCATTCTCCAGAGCGACTTCGTCGATTATCTGGCGACGCGACTGGTCGCGCCGCTCTACGAACTGAGCGCTATTGGAAACCTGCCAGCAAAGCTCGCACCTGTGGTGATGGTCGGAGACAGAGAATATCTGGTCGCCCTGCCGCAGATGGCGGGCATTCCCAAGTCAAGGCTGGGCACCAAAGTCACGTCGCTCGATCACCACCGCGACGTACTCATCGCGGCGATGGATTTCCTGATCCTCGGCTTCTAATCCTCGCGGTACCAGTCCGGCGCCAGCCTCTTGGTGATCGGGCTGTCATAGGCCCAGGAGTGGCAGCCGCCGATGGAGAACGGCTTGCGCCTGGGCGCATTGGGGTTCTTCGGCTTGTCGGCGTCGCGGATGCGGGAATAGCTGGGGATCGACTGGAACGCAACCGTCGCCATCGGCCCGAACAGCTCCACCACATGGGTGCAGCCGTGCTTGCCGCCGACCCGTTCGCGCACGTTCTTCATCCAGCCGGAGCCGACCTTCAGCCCGACCAGCTCCTGGAAGTTGGGCTCCACCTCGTTGCAGATCGAAAACGGGAAGACGTCCATCTTCACCTCGATCCCGCGCACGGTGAAATGGTCGTCGAGAGTCATGCGGATGAACATGTCGTGCACCCGGTCGCCGGCGTCGACCTGGCCGCGCACATGGCTGTCATAGGCGTAGTTCTTGACGTCGGTGACCCGGCCCTCGATGTCCCACAGGCCGTCCTCGCGGTAGAAGGCGTCCATGACGATGGTGCGGGTGTGCAGCGGCTTGCGGCCCGGCTGCGGCTGTGAAAGCGGCATCTTCTTGCTCCTGCTCGTGCCGCGCAATATGCGCAGACCGGCACGACCGCGCAACCGCCGCGACAGCAACCGCCGCGAACCTTGCACTTGCCGCCGACTTCTGAAATCAATGGCGGCGAGTCGGATTGCGGACGGATACACAATGGAAGACAGCGACAGCATCGACCCGAGGGCCCTGCGCCGCGCTTTCTCGTGTTTCGCGACCGGCGTGACCGTCGTCACGACCCGGAACCGCGCCGGCGGCCCGATCGGGCTCACCATGAACTCCTTTACTTCGGTTTCGCTCGACCCGCCGCTGATCCTGTTCAGCCTGGGCAAGAAGTCCGAACAGTTCGACGACTTCATGGCCGCAGACGAATTCGGCGTGAACGTGCTGTGCGAGGAGCAGGTCGGCCTGTCGGGGCGGTTCTCGACGCCCGGCGACAAGAGCTTCGGCGACATCCCTTTCGAGTTGTGGAAGACCAGCGCGCCGATCATTCCCGGCGCGCTCGCCGCGTTTGACTGCCGGCTGGACCAGCGGGTCGACGCCGGCGACCACATCCTGTTCATCTGCCGCGTGCTGCACACCGCCGTGGTGTCCGAGGCCGCACCGCTGCTGTTCCACCGTAGCTCCTATGCGCGGCTGGAGCCGCAGGTCGACGCATGAAGGTGCTCGACGCCACCGGCCTGCTTTGTCCGCTGCCCGTGCTGCGGGCGCAGAAGGCGCTGAAGGATATGGCGGCGGGCGATGTCATCGACGTGCTGGCCACGGACACAGCCTCGGTCAACGAGTTCCCCGCTTTCTGCCGGCAAACCGGCCACGAGTTGCTGGAATGGGAGCAGACCGGCGAGCGCTTCCGGTTCCGGCTGCGAAAAGCCTGATCAGGCGCGCAGCAGCGCTCCCGCCAGCCTGAGCGCGCGCGCCGGCTGGCCGAACTTCAACAGCCGCATCACCAGCCGCCAGGGTTGCGGCACCCGGCCACCCTCAACTACCTGGTCGAGAACCATTCGGAACACGTCGGGCGACAGGCCAACCTTGGAGTAGATCAATTGCGGCAGCGCCTGTTCTCGCACCGCGGCGGCAGCGCCGGGCCTGCCCAGCAGCCGGTCGAGTTCGTCGATCGGCGGCAACGCGTCCACGCCCTCGAACGGATCTGGCCGTCCCGCCCTGCGCTCCGTATGCGCCAGCCAGGCCATGGCGGCACCGAGCGCCTGGGCGACGATATGGCGGTTGCTCACCTGCCCCGGCGTGCGCCGGTAGTAGGTCAGCGCTTCCGGCAGGCTGGCCAGCCGGGCGCGCTCCGACAGCC
>JBKJNE010000280.1:0-3592 GCA_046596015.1 Alphaproteobacteria bacterium | reverse complement strand
GTTGTTCGGCGTGGAAACCGGGGCTTTCCAGGGCCGCGCGCTCGAGCAACTCGCGCCCGCTCTTCCGTGATGAACCAAAAAAAGAGGCGCCATCAGGCACCTCTTTTCTCTCCGGACATTACGAGGCGGGCCGGGTCCCGCGCCCCCATCTACCGCCGGCCGATCCGCCAACGGCGTCGATTCAACTCACGGCCAACGGCCACGATCAGATTCGTTTCGAATTTAAAACAAAGTACCGAATCTCTGGACGCAGTCCAACACAATTCCACCACAATTGAAACCGGATTCGCTGCTCGCGAGTGGAGATCACACCATTTTTACAATTTCAGGTTGTCCGGCGTGAACGCGGCGAAGGTGCGCGCGATCTCGTCGGACGTGGCGCCGCCCAGCGGGGCGATGATGTGGGTATGGATGCCGGTCTCGGCGCACCATTGCAGCCGTTCGCGGCATTCCGCCTCGCCGCCGATGATGGCGATCTCGTCCACCATCTCGTCGGAGATGGCGCCGGTGGTCTTGTTGCGGTCCTTCTGCGCCCAGCCCTCGCGGATCACCGCGGCGGCGTCCTCGTAACCGGCCCAGGCAAGGAAGTTGTTGTAGACCGGCGTGGCGTAATACGGCGCGAAGGCGGCGCGGAAGCGGGCGCGGGCGCTGTCCTTGTCGTCGGTCACCAGCACCATATGGCGGTTCACGACCTCGACCGAGTCCGGGTCCTTGCCGGCGCGGCGGGCGCCGATCCTGACGTGCTCGATCATCTTCGGCAGGGCGCGCTTGGGCCACAGGTTGAAGATCACACCGTCGCTGAACTCGGCCGCCGTCTCGATCATGCCGGACCGCAGCGCCGCCATGTAGACCGGCACCGGCACCTCCAGCTTCTGCTGGATGTAGCCGTGGCTGCGCAGGGTCTCCAGGTCGAAGTTGGACTTCTCGCCCGCCAGCATGGACTTCACCATGATCGCGGTTTCCTTGACGCGGGTGACCGGCTTCTCCAGCGGCACGCCGTGCCAGCCGTCCATCATGTTCTGGCTCGACGCGCCCAGGCCCATGACGAACCGGCCCGGCAGGATCTGGCCGAGCACGTTGGCGGTGGCGGCGAGCACGGCGGGCGTGCGGGTGAACACCGGCGTCACGGCAACGCCGAGGCGCAGGCGCTTGGTGTAATGAGCGATGGCCGCCGTGGTGGTCAGCGAATCCGGCGCACCGCCGTCGCCGAACCAAGCGTCGTCATAGCCGTTGTCCTCGGCCCACTTGACCCGCTCGACGGTGTCCTGAACCTTCGGCCCGCCGGGCAATGTGACCGCGATGCGTTGCTTGAGCGCCATGTCCCCACTCCATCCGTTTCGTCGCCGGGAAAACTAGTGGCTTCCGGCGCGGATGGCCATCGGGAATTGGCGGCCGTCAGCCAGTCAGTGCACCCGCCGCCGGGCGATGGCGCGGACCGCCACGGCCTGGGCGCCATGTTCGCCGACGATCTCCGAGAACACCACTTCCTGTCCGGCTTCCAGGTGCTCGAACCCGCCCTCGGCCACGCTGTCGCGGTCGAAATACAGGTCGCGCCCGCCCGGGCCGGCGATCAGGCCGTAGCCCTCATAGGGATATATCTTGGCGATGATGCCGGGAGGCAGCGCCTCGCGGTGCTTGGTGCGCAGCTGGCGCTTGCGCATGGCGTCCTGCAGCTGGCGCTTGGCCGCCGCGAAGGCGTCGTGGATAGCGTTGTAGACGTCCGAGTGGGACCGCCGGTGGCCCGGGTCCCTGCTGACGACCACGTCGCCGCCGCCGGGCAGGGTCACGTGGATGCGGACGTAATAGGCATTGCCTTTCTGGTGATGCTGATGGGGTTTGTCGATGACCACGCGGCATGAGGTGATCCGGTGGTAGAAGTGCTCCAGCTTGGAGGCTTCCTGCCTGACGCGGGCCGCCACGGTTTCAGAAGGTTCCAGACCTTCAAAGGCGATCTCCAGCGGTATCTCCATGACGCACTCTCCTTCTTCCGTTTCTTCCGTATAAAAACTCTCTACCCCTTCGAGCCTCCCGCGGCGCCGTTCGTTCCCGGCGCCGGACTTATGATCATGCGCCTCCTACGCGCTCTTCTCCAGATCGAGAATGAGCGCCATGAGGAATCGTGCCGCCTCGCCGCCGGTGACTACGCGGTGATCGAAGGTCAGCGACATTGGCAGCACCGGATGGACCACGGCGACGTCGCCGTCGGGCACGACCTTGCGCACGATCCGGCCCGCGCCGGCGATGGCGACCTGCGGCGGCACGATCGCCAAGTGCGCGTGCCGGCCGCCGAGGGTGCCGAAATTCGACAGGGTGATGGTCTGGCCCTTCAGGTGCTCGAGGGGAATCCGCCGCGAGCGCACGGCGGCCTTCAGCGCCTCCAGTCCGCGCTTGAGATCGTCGACGGGACGGTTGGCGATGTCGTTGAGCACCGGCACGAACAGGCCGCCCTCGGTGTCGACGGCGATGCCGAGATGCACCTCCGGATGGATCAGCAATCGCTCGCCCGCCGCGTCGTACCACGCGTTGAGGCCGGGCGACGCGGCGACGCCCGCGCCCATGGCGCGCACCAGCCGCATGGTCACGTCGGTGCCTTCGGCCCAGCCGTGGATGTCGGCCTCGTCCATGATCGACGCGGGGACAACCGAGCGGCCCGAGGCCGTCATGTTGCGCGCCATGGCCCGGCGCACGCCGCGCACGGCCTGCCATTGCAGGTCGGGTTTCGCGGGTCCCTGGTCACCGGGTCCGCCAGCAGAGGCGGCTTCGACATCCTCGCGGGTGACCTGGCCGTGGTCGCCGGTCGGCGCGACCGTTGCCAGGTCGACGCCCAGGTCGCGGGCCAGCGCGCGGACGGCCGGCGTGCACTTGATCACCTCGCCGCGCGCCACCGGTGTCTGAGGCTGCGCGGGCTTCGCGCCAACCGGCGGGGCCGGCGACACGCTGCCGACGACGGTCCCAGTATCGGCGCCGATCTCCTGCTCGATGTCGACCAGGTCGGCGCCCACGGCGACGGTGTCGCCGGTCTGGGCGAACAAGGTCTTCACCCGTCCCGACCAAGGCGACGGCACTTCGACGACCGCCTTTTCGGTTTCCACCGACACCAGCGGCTGGTCGGCGACGACGTGGTCGCCCTCGCCCACATGCCAGGTGACGATTTCGGCCTCCTGCAGGCCCTCGCCGAGATCGGGCAGCTTGAACAGGCTCATTGGTAATTCACCGTTTCTCGGGCCGCCTTCAGGATGCGGGCGACGCTGGGCAGGTACAGATCCTCCATGCGCGGCAGCGGCATGACCGTGTCCCAGCCCGCCACACGGCGGACCGGCGCGGTCAGCGACAGCAGGCCCTTGTCGGCGAGCCGCGCGGCGATCTCGCCGCCGAAGCCGCCGGTCAGCGCCGCTTCGTGGACGATGACGCAGCGCCCGGTCCTGGCGACCGAGTTCAGGATGGTCTCCTCGTCCAGCGGCTTGATGGTGGCCACGTCGATCACCTCGGCATGGATGCCCTCGTCGGCCAGCGCGTCCGCCGCCGCCAGGGTCTCGCGGGTCATGGCGCCCCAGGTGACCAGGGTGACGTCCGACCCTTCGCGCAGCACGAA
>JBKJNE010000043.1:0-4666 GCA_046596015.1 Alphaproteobacteria bacterium | reverse complement strand
AATCCTGGTCGCGTGCAATGATGGCGTCGGCACCAAGCTGAAGGTGGCCATCGACAGCAACCGGCACGACACGGTCGGCATCGACCTCGTCGCCATGAGCGTCAACGACCTAGTAGTCCAGGGCGCCGAGCCGCTGCTGTTCCTCGACTATTTCGCGACCGGCAAGCTGGATGTGGAGTCTGCGGCAGCCGTGATCGCCGGCATCGCCGAGGGTTGCCGCCAGGCCGGTTGCGCGCTGATCGGCGGCGAGACCGCCGAGATGCCCGGCATGTATGCGGGCGACGACTACGATCTGGCGGGCTTCGCCGTCGGCGCGGTGGAGCGTGGCCAGCAGCTCACCGGCGCCTCCGTCAAGGCCGGAGACATTGTGTTAGGATTGGCTTCTACTGGACTGCATTCCAACGGCTTTTCTCTCGTCCGCAAGGTTGTCGAGCGTAGCGGCCTGTCCTATGCGGACCCAGCCCCGTTCGATACCTCGCGCTCGCTGGGCGAGGCGCTGCTGACGCCGACGCGCATCTATGTGAAGAGCTGTCTCGCGGCGGTCCGCGAGGGCGTCGTCCACGCCCTCGCCCACATCACCGGCGGCGGGCTGGTCGAGAACCTGCCGCGCGTGCTGCCCACGGGCGTTTGCGTCGAACTGGATCAGAAAAGCTGGACCCGTCCGGCCGTGTTTGGCTGGCTGCAGCATGAGGGCAACGTGCCCGAGGACGACATGGTCCGCACCTTCAACTACGGCATCGGCATGGCCGTCGTCGTGCCGGCGGACAAGGCGAACGCCGCCACCGCGATCTTCGAGGCCAATGGCGAGACCGTGTTCCGCATTGGCCGCATTCGTGCGCGCAAGGACGGCGAGCCCGCCGTCAGCCTGATCTGATGCGCTTCGCCATCCTGATCTCGGGCCGGGGCAGCAACATGCAAGCGCTGCTCGAGGCCTGCGGCCCTGATCATCCCGCGACACCGGTCATCGTCATCTCCAACAAGGCTGACGCGGGCGGCCTGGCCATCGCGCGGGAGCATGGCGTACCCACGAAAGTGATCAGCCACAAAGACTATCCGTCACGCCACGACTTCGACGAGGCGCTGCATCAGGCGATCGTGGCGAGTGGCGCCGAGATGATCTGCCTGGCCGGCTTCATGCGTCTGCTGGAGGCGGATTTCGTCGACCGCTGGCGCGACCGCATCCTCAACGTCCACCCGTCGCTGCTGCCGGCCTATCGCGGCCTGCACACTCACCAGCGGGTACTGGAGGACGGCGTCCGCTTTTCAGGCTGCACGGTGCATTTCGTGCGTCCCGAGATGGACGAAGGCCCAATCGTCTTCCAGGCCTGCGTGCCGGTGCGCGCAGACGACACTGAGGACAGCCTCGCGGCCCGGGTGCTGGCGTGGGAGCACAAGCTCTATCCCCTCGCCCTGCGGCTGATGGCCGAAGGCAGGCTGCGGGTCGAGGGAAACACCGTCCATATCGACGCGCCGCTGGCGCGGCAGGACGGCCTCATGAACCCGTGTCCGGAGGCCGGCTGACGGTATCGGCCGATGCCTTGTTGCTGTCACTCCTTGAGACGAAGCGCCCTCCGCGCCCAAGGTAACGCTGTCGAAAGTTGCTCCCGCTGCACCTGCCGGACGAACGGCGCGTCCGCGATCTCCGGCAAACCCGCACGTCCCGCGAAATAACCGGACACCCAGGCAGCGACTTCGGGAGCGTCCGGGACGATCGCCTCGGGTGGCGGTCCACCTTCGTAGGCGAGGCTGGGTAACCAAAAACCCAGATCGAGGCGCGGATTGGAGAGGCGGGCTTCCGACCAGTCAATGAGTTTCACGGCTCCCGCGACGATGCACATGTTGTCGCTTCGCAGATCGAAGTGCGTCGGCGCTGAGCCAGCGGTGCGGCACGCGCCTTCCGCTTCAATCAGCGCGGGGAGAGCGCCTTCCAGCCAATCTCCAGTCGTTAGGCCGAGCGCCAGAAACGCGGAAGGATCGGCCCTGACGGCTGCCCAGCCCCACGAATCCGGCCCGTGGATCGCCTCGAACGAGGGCAGGTCGGCTTGCATGGCATGAAGGGCACCGATCGCCGCGATAGCCGCTGAAACCGTGCTATCCGTCCACGGCGGAGGCCATGTTGCGCCGCTCAAGTCTTCGATGATAAGGATGGGCAAGGTTCGGTCGGCATCATACCCCAGCAACTTTGGCCGGGGTCCGCCCGCCAGCATTCTGTACGCGGCGATTTCACGACGAAGCAGCGTCGCGGTGTGCGGCGTGGTCGCGACTTTCACGAAAGCCCGCTGCTCTCCTCGCCGCGCCACAAACCGCGCAGCGGGCGTATAGCCCCCGCGTACCGGCGACAACGACGCCGGCTCCCATCCTAAAATCCGGGTGACGGTTTCAAGGTGCGCTGGCTTGATCACGGCAGGTTCCCCAACACGGGTGCGGCGGTGCTTCATGCCGCCACCCCGTTGTGTCTCGCGGCGCTACCCTGATTGCGGGATCAGCCGACGATTTCGATGCCGCTGAAGAAATAGGCGATCTCGATCGCGGCGTTCTCGAGCGAGTCCGAACCATGGGCGGAGTTGGCCTCGATGGATTCGGCGAAGGTCTTGCGGATGGTGCCCTCGGCGGGGTTGGCCGGGTTGGTGGCGCCCATCACGTCGCGGTTCTTCTGCACTGCGTTCTCGCCTTCCAGCACCTGGACGACGACCGGGCCGGAGATCATGAAGCTGCACAGGTCGTTGAAGAACGGACGCTCGCGGTGCACGGCGTAGAAGCCTTCCGCCTGCGCACGGCTGAGCTGGATGCGCTTTTGCGCGACGATGCGCAGCCCGGCGCCTTCCAGCAGCGCGTTGATCTTGCCGGTCAGGTTGCGGCGGGTCGCGTCGGGCTTCAGGATCGACAGGGTGCGTTCGGTAGCCATGATTTTCTTTACCTTATGGGGACACGGTCGGCGGCTTCTTAGCCGCATCGCCGGTCACGGGCAACCGAAGATTTGACGACTGCGGGCAGGCCTCAGCCCTTCTTCTCCCAGCGGCCGTTTTCGTCCTGCTGCCAGTAGACAACCTCGTGGCCGGCGCTCTTGTAGAGGCGCCAGCGCTCGCGGGCCGCCCGCTTCGACGGCTCGCTGTCGTTGAACATGTCGAGGCAACGGGCGAAGTCGCCGATGTAGCCAGGCACGCGCTCATCGACCACGACGAGGATGGTAGCGCCGTTGGGGTTTTCCTCGGCGGTGGTCAGGAAGATGGGCTGTTCGGCGGAAGAGCCGTCGCGGGCTGCGCCGTGCGGCAGGAACGAGTCCGCGCTGTAGGTCCAGAGCTGGCTGTTCAGCGCCTCGACCCTGTCGTCGGTTTCGGCCAGCACCACCGCGCGCTGGCTCGAGGCGATGACGCGCTCGAGCAGTTTCGGCAGCGCGTCTTCCAGCCGGCGGTAAAGATGGTAGAAGCTGACCTCTGTCACTGCCCGCTATTTGCCCTCGTAATGGTCCGCGACCAGCCGGTTGAGCAGGCGGATGCCGTAGCCGGTGGCGCCCTTCGGCACGGTCGCGCCCTCGGAATCCGTCCAGGCCATGCCGGCGATGTCGAGATGGGCCCACGGCGTGCCGCGGCGGATGAACCGCTGCAGGAACTGGGCCGCCGTGATGCTGCCCGCCTTGCCGCCGGTGCCGACGTTCTTCATGTCGGCGATCGGCGAGTTGATCATCTTGTCGTAGCTGTCGCCGAGCGGGAGCCGCCAGACTTTCTCGCCCTCGGCCTCCCCCGCCGCCGACAGCAGCCGGCACAGGTCGTCGTCATTGGAGAACATGCCGGCGTATTCGTTGCCCAGCGAGGTGATGATGGCGCCGGTCAGGGTCGCCAGGTCGACGATGAACTGGGGCTTGAACAGCTCCTGGCCGTAGTGCAGCGCGTCAGCCAGCACCAGCCGGCCTTCGGCATCGGTGTTGATCACCTCGATGGTCTGGCCCGACATGGACGTGACCACGTCGCCCGGACGCTGGGCCGTGCTCGACGGCATGTTCTCGACCAGGGCGACGACGCCGACGGCATGAACCTTGGCCTTGCGGCCAGCCAGCGCCTTCATGACGCCGATGACGGCGCCCGCGCCGCCCATGTCCCACTTCATCATCTCCATGCCGGCGGCCGGCTTGATCGAGATGCCGCCGGTGTCGAAGGTCACGCCCTTGCCGACGAACATCACCGGGCCCTTCTTCGAGCCCTTGTTGCCGTTCCATTCCATCACCACGAGCTGGCTTTCGCGCGCGCTGCCCTGCCCGACGCCGAGCAGCGCGCCCATGCCCAGCTCGCTCATCCGGTCCTCGCCAAGCACGTCGATCTCAACGCCCAGCTTGGTCAGCGTCCGGCAGGCATCGGCGAGGGTTTCCGGGTAGATGACGTTGGCGGGCTCGCTCACCAGGTCGCGGGTGGTGAAGATGGCCTCGGCGATCTTCTCCAGCGGCTCGAACGCCTTCTTGGCGCCCTTGGGGTCGTCGGTGACGACCACCAGCCGCTTCACGGTGACGCGGGAATGGTTCTCGTTCTTCTTGGTGAAATATTTCTCGAAGGCATAGGACTTCAGCAGCGCGCCATAAGCCAGGTTGGCGGCGAAGTCGGCCGGCGGCAGCGCCGCGCCGTCGAGCAGGTCGGCGAAGATCATCACCTGCTCCTCGCCGGTGGTCTTGTACTGG
>JBKJNE010000036.1:0-4880 GCA_046596015.1 Alphaproteobacteria bacterium | reverse complement strand
GGATGCTGCGTCGAGACCGACCACGCGAACCCGTCGCGGATCGCGCCGCGCAAAATGTCGTCCATGGCCTGTGAGGTCAGCGGGGTTTCGACGTTCATGCGCCGGTTTTGGGTCAGCGGTTCACTTGTGTCAAGAAACTGCTAACGTTCGGGACCACCACAGACAGGGGAGACCACCATGCCGCGTTTCGTTCTCATCGGGCTTTGCGAGCCGCCCAGCGCCGACAAGCAGGCGCAGTTCGACGAGTGGTTCGTCGACCAGCACATCGAGGACACGGCGCATTGCCCGAACTTCGTGCGCGGCAGCGTGTTCAAGCTGGCCGGGGCGCATCTGGGCAGCCAGACCGTGTCGGGGTATCTGTCGCTCTACGAGGTCGAGGCGCCCAGCTATGACGAGGCCGAGCGCGTGCTGAACGAATGGCAGCGCGATCCCAACGCCTGGGCAGGCCGCCAGAAGCACCTCGACACCGCCGTGAAGTTCGGCGCCATGCCGCTGGCGGTGAAGGGGTCGGGCTGGTACGAGCTGATCAAGTCGTTCGACGGCCCGGCGGCGAAGAAGTGATGTTTGGCTGCTGATGCAGCCCACCTTCCATCCGTGTCCCTGAGCTTGACGAAGGGCATTGCACCAGCGCTGATGCAATGCCCTTCGTCAAGCTCAGGGACACGGTGAAGATAGCGGATCGCATCACCAATCCGCCCTCTACCCCCACCCCTCCAGCTCCCGTGCGATCAGGCCGTCGAGCAGGGCGACGGCGGGGGGGGTGTCGTTGAGGCAGGGGATGTAGCTGAACTGCTCGCCGCCGGCCTCGAGGAAGGTGTGGCCGCCGCGTTCGGCCATTTCCTCCAGCGTCTCCAGGCAGTCGGCGAGGAAAGCGGGGGCGATCACCGCGATCTTTTTCACGCCCTCGCCGGGGAGCGCGGCCAGCACCTGGTCGGTGTAGGGCCGCAGCCATTCCAGCGCGCCGAAGCGGGACTGAAAGGTCATGCGCAGCCGGTCCTCGTCCCAGCCCAACCGCTCGCGCAGCAGCCGCGTGGTTTTCAGGCACTGGTCGTAATAGGGGTCGCCGTCGTCGACATATTTCTGCGGCAGGCCGTGATAGGAGGCGATGACCGCGTCCGGCGGCGCGGCGAGCGTGGCCACGTGATCCTCGACCGAGCGGGCCAGCCCCTCGATATAGACCCGGTCCTCGGGGAACGCGGGCGCGGTGCGCACATCCGGCTGCCAGTTCAGGGCGCGCAGCCCGGCGGTGACCGCGTCATAGGCCGAGGCGGTCGTGGTGCCGCTGTATTGCGGATAGAGCGCCAGCGCCAGGATTTTCGTGCAGCCCCGCGCCCGCAGGCTTTCCAGCTTGCCCTGCACCGACGGCGTGCCGTAGCGCATGGCCCAGTCGACGATGACGTCGTTGCGCGACTGGCCGACCCGCGCGGCGGTCGCCTCGGTCAGCGTGCGGGTGAAATGGCGCAGCGGCGAGCCGTCGGCGTCGTCGCGCCACACCAGCTTGTAGGCTTCGGCGGTTTTCCTGGGCCGGAACGGCAGGATGAACAGGTGAAGGATCGGCTGCCAGATCAACGGGTTGGTGGTGATCACCCGGCGGTCGCTGAGGAACTCGCGCAGATAGCGGCGCACCGCCTGCGGCGTCGGCGCGTCGGGCGTGCCCAGATTGATCAGCAGCACGCCGGTGTTGGTGTCGGTTCCGGTCATGGCTCCTGTACGGCCGCCTGCCTCGCCCGGTTCAGCCAATGCGGCATAGCTGCTTGCCCAGGTTCTGGCCGTGGAACAGCCGCATCAGCGTGGCGGGTACGTTGTCGAAGCCTTCCTGCACGTCGGCGGCGAAGCGGATCTGGCCGTCGCGCGTCCAGTCGGCGAGCCGCTGTCGCGCCTCGTCGAACCGGGACGAGAACTGGCCCAGCAGGAACCCGCTCATGGTCGACGGGCTGTTGACGATGCGCATGTAGTTGCGCGGCCCGGGCCATTCGCCATCGGCCACGTTGTAGCCCGAGATGCCGCCGCAGATGACGATGCGGCTGCCGATGGCGATGTTGTCGAGCGCCGCCTCGAGGACCCTGCCGCCCACATTGTCGTAGAACACGTTGATGCCCGCGGGCGCGAGGCGCTTCAGGTGGGCCGCGACGTCGTCGGTCTTGTAGTCGATGGCCGCGTCGAAGCCGGCCTCGCCGGTCAGCCAGCGGCACTTGTCCGCGCCGCCGGCGATGCCGATCACCCGGCAGCCGGAAATCCGCGCGAGCTGGCCGGCGATGGAGCCGGTCGCGCCCGCCGCGCCCGACACCACGACCGTGTCGCCGGCGCGCGGCCTGCCCACGTCCAGCATGCCGAAATAGGCAGTGAGGCCGGTGATGCCGAGGACCGAGAGCGCCATCTCCTCGGTCACGCCATCCGGCAGCTTCTTCACCGGCAGCAATTCGCCAGACACGTCGACCACGGCATATTGCTGCCAGCCGAAGAATCCCGTCACCCGGTCGCCGGGCTGGAAGTCCGGATGGCGCGAGGCGATCACCTCGCCGGCGCCCTGGGCGCGCATGACGCCGTTCAGCTTGACGCCCGAGCCCTGCCCCGGCACCTCGCGGACCCAGCCGCGCATGGCCGGCTCGTAGGCGATGTGGGTGACCCGGACGACGACCTGTCCCTCCGCCGGTTCGGCCAGCTCGGCCGTGGCCTGCACGAAGTTGTCGACCGAGATCGAGGTCTCCGGACGGCTGGCGAGCAGCCATTGGCGGTTCTGGGTCACGGACCTTGCCTCAGCCGACGCGGTTGAGCTGCTTGCCGAGGTTCTGGCCGTGGAACAGGCGCAGGAAGGTGGACGGCACGTTCTCGAACCCGTCCTGCACGTCGACGGCGAATTTCAGCTTGCCGTCCCGCACCCAGGCGCCCAGATCGGCCGAAGCCTCGCCGAAGCGCTTGGCATACTGGCCAAGCAGGAAGCCCGCCATGCTGGAGGATTTCAGGATCAGCGCCATGTAGTTCTTTGGCGGCTGCGGCACCGAGCCGGTGTTGTAGCCCGAGATGGCGCCGCACAGGGTGATCCGCGCGCCGATGGCCAGATTGTCCAGCGCCGCTTCCAGGATCTCGCCGCCCACATTGTCGTAGAACACGTTGATGCCGTCGGGCTCCAGCTCGCGCAGCCGCTTGCGGACGTTCTCGGACTTGTAGTCGATGGCGGCATCGAATCCGGCCACATCGGTCAGCCAGCGGCACTTGTCGGCGCCGCCGGCGATGCCGATGACCCTGCAGCCCTTGATCTTCGCGATCTGGCCGGCGATGGAGCCGGTGGCGCCGGCCGCGCCCGACACGGCGACCGTGTCGCCCGGTTGCGGCTTGCCCACGTCGAGCATGCCGAAATAGGCGGTGAGGCCGGTGATGCCGAGGACGCTCAGGGCCATTTCCTCGGTGACGCCCGGCGCCAGCTTCTGCACCGGCAGCAGCGCTCCCTTGGCGTCGACCACGGCATATTCCTGCCAGCCGAACATGCCGGAGACCTTGTCGCCCGGCTTGAAGTCGGGATGGCGGGACACGATCACCTCGCCCGCCGCCATGGAGCGCATGACGCCGCCGATGGGAATGGGCGCCATGTAGCCGGGATTGTCGGCCATCCAGCCGCGCATGGCCGGCTCGAACGCCACATAGGTGATCTTCACCAGTATCTGGCCGTCGGCCGGATCGGGCACCGGCGCTTCGGCCAGCCTGAAATTGTCCGGGCTCACCATGGCGGGCGGGCGGCTCGCCAGGGTCCATTGCCGATTGACCAGATTGCTCATGTCATTCTCCCGCTTTCCATCGGTGGGAACATAACAGAGAGGGCGGAGGTTTGAAGGGAAGAAAGGCCCGGGCCTCACACCCCGCCGACTTTGCGAGCAACGCGAAGCAATCCAGCCCCGCCGCCACACAACCGTCAACGGCACGGCTGGATCGCGTCGCTGCGCTCGCGAAATCACGGATGTGATGGAGTGGAAACCTATCGGTAGAACAGCGCCTTGATGCCGCCGCGGTCGAAGGGTTCCCAGGCGCCTTCCGGCAGGGCCAGGCGGTCGGCGACCGCGTAGAGCACGAAGGGGTTGAAGCCCAGACCGGTGTGGCTGCCGAACACCTCGATGTTGTCGGTGTCGGGTCCGGCTTCCTCGGTGCAGACCTGCCACACGGCGACGCCGTCGGTCTTGGAGAAGATCGCCGTGCAGGGGACCGGCGGGCGCGATCGGTGATGGGCGCGGATGGTCTCCGGCGCGTGGCCGATAAGGTCACCCGACAGCATCTCGTAGAGGTCGGCGATTTCCTTGTTGGTGCCGCCCTGGCCGGCGCTGCCGAACGGGCTGCCCAGCGTGATCACCTGGCGGATCGCGTCGGGGATGTCGCGGGCGATCTGCCGGGCGAAGATGCCGCCCAGGCTCCAGCCCACCAGGCTGACCTTGCGCTCGTAGCGGGCGGCGAGGTGATTGGCGCGCTCGACCATGCGATCCTCGATGTCGCCGCGCGGGCCGAAGTTGCGGCCGAGTGCCCAGGGATGGACCTCGTAGCCGAGCGCCTGGAGATAGGTGCGCAGCACGGCGGTCGAGGTGTCGGTGCCCATGAAGCCGGGGATGACCATGACCGGGTGGCCGTCGCCGCGCGCCACCTGTCCGAGACAGGCCGCGGCGAACGGGAGCATGCCCAATTCCATGACCGCTCGCGCGGGCTCGAGCATGGACCAGATCGCTGCCGGTGGATCGTACTGCCGAGCGCCTAGCTTCAAGTGCGCGTCCGCATTCATTGTTGGTACCTCGTTTACGCCCTGATAGGCGTCTCTTCCCCTGGACACACTATAGCTAGTTATCTGGCGTCGTCACCATTCAGTAACATCCGCGCGGTGATTTGGTTCGACCGATGGTAGC
>JBKJNE010000034.1:0-9222 GCA_046596015.1 Alphaproteobacteria bacterium | reverse complement strand
CATGCGGCCATCACCAGACCTCTTTCCCCACCGGCACGCCGAAATCGATGTCGTCAGGAAAGGTATCGGGGGTCATCCCGGCCAGCACTTCGGCTGTCACCCTGCCTTTATGGCTCGCCTTGCGCGCCCGCCAGTCGAGGCTCTTGATCTGGTCGGCAAGGACGACGCTCGGCGGATCGTGGCTGACGACGACCTCGAACACATAGCCCTTGATACGCGAGGTCATGGGGCAGCAGAGCATCATCCCACGGGCACCATTGTAGCGCGCCGGCGACAGCACCAGGGCGGGGCGATGTCCGGCCTGTTCGTGTCCCGCCTGCGGGTCGAAATGCAGCCAGACGATATCGCCGCCGTCCGGCACCCATGCGGCCATCACCAGACCTCTTTCCCCACCGGCACGCCGAAATCGATGTCGTCAGGAAAGGTATCGGGGGTCATCCCGGCCAGCAGATCGTCAAGCTCGTAGACCGGCATGCGAACGGGTTCGATCACGATGCGCCCGCCTTCCTCACGCACGTCCACCGACTGATCGACCTGAAGCGAAGCCGCGGCCATCACCGACGCCGGTATCCGCACCGACGCGCTGTTGCCCCATTTCTTGATCTGAACACGCATTGACGCTTCTCATGTATAGACATTCGCGATACGGTAGCACGATGGCATGATGTGTCAACAATCGTATCGACCTTTGTATCGACCTTTATAGGTCGAACACGCACTGGCGGCTTTGTTGCCAGACGCGCCATGATGAAGGCCATGGGTCCGCTGACCGACCTGGGCGATTTCCAGCGCCAGATGGCGGGGTAACTCAGGTCAATCGCCCGGCAGGTCGGCAAGCCACCAGAGCCCCAGGCTTTTGTCGTTCCAGCCGCCTCCACCTTCATCACAGTGCTCGTTCACAAGTTCAACGGGTTCGGGCCAAAAGAACGGCGCACGCTGCATGTTCAGCGCGCGCCAATCACCGTCCTCGCAATCCGCGTTCGCGTTCCACTCGGGAAATGTCGTCGTGAGCAGCCACCGGGCGCCAGTCCCGAGAAACTTATCGACCACGCTGCGGATGTTTTGAAAGCCGAGATGCACCAGGCAGTCGCGGCACAGGATCGCGTCTGCCGCTGGCAGGGTATCACGAGTGATATCCGCTACCAGGAACCGCCCGGCGATCTCGCCCCGCTCGACGCGATCCGTGTTGGCGGCGATCAGCGATGGAACGATGTCGATCCCGGTGTATTCGACGCCGAGATCGAGCCGCGTGATCCATTTGGCGTCACCGCAGGGAGCGTCCAGCAGTGAGCGCGCGCCGACGCGGCGGAGCAGGCCCGGCAACGCCATTGCCAATGCGTCCGTCGCACTGTTCTCAGACCCCAGTCCCGAAACCGAGGTCGCGGCACCCCATAGGTTCGTGCGCTGTATCCGCTCGAAACGAGCCGCGAGATCAAGCCCGCGAAAGGCATCGCGATCGGCCTGGAAGCGCTCATGCGCGAGGACAGAAGGCCGTTCGGCGTCACGTTTCGCAGTTGTCATGGGGCAAGTCTGACACAACCGTCACTGGAGAGACTGGATTGCCGCGTCGCTACGCTCCTCGCAAAGACGGACGGGTTTGAAGGCCTACGCCACCTCACCCGCGCAGTAGCGTATCCCCCGGCGCAGGATTTCGTAGAACACCGGCTGGTCCCAGGCGCAGCGGTCGACGGTTGGCCATTCGTCCATGATCGGGATCATGTCGAACTTGCCGCGGCAGTGGCCGAGGGCGCAGTACACCACCTCGCCGGCGCCGTAATTCTTGGTGTAGAGCATGTAGTGACGGCCGGTGCCGCCGGTCCAGTCGGCCTCGATGAAGCCGTCGCAGCGGCCGTGCCAGTGGGTTTCCAGCAGCACCCGGTTGTCGCCGTAATACTCGGCGCAGTAGATCTCGTCGTTGATGGTGAAGGTGTCGATGCCTTTCACCAGCGGGTGGCTCTCCTCGCCCGGCGTCACGCTGACCTGGAAGTCCTGCAGCGGCGGATGGGCGATGAACTGGCTGCCGATCATCTCCATGAAGCGCGGCGCCTCGCGCGGCGTCGCCACCCCGCCCTCGACGAAGCGCAGCACCGAGTTGGTGCCGTGCAGCGCGAACCACTTGCCGCCCTTCGACAGGAACTGGTGCAGCGCCTCGGTCTGGTCGGCGGTGGGCTGGACGTCGCAGGTATAGGTGATCAGCACGTCGCAGGCGGCGATGCTGGCGGTGTCCGCATAGTCGACCGAGACGCTCGCCAGGTAGCGCTCGTCCTCGGCCAGCAGCTTGAGCAGCTCCAGCCGCGCGAAGTTGATGTCGTGGTACTTGCCCGACGCCACCAGATGGAATCTGACCGGCTTGCTCGCCATTCCCCGTCTCCCCGTTTCGACCGCCCCGAGGCGGGTCGCTTGAACTCAGAAACCCTGGACGCCAGGAATGGCGAAGGGGTTCTTCGGCTTCTTTGGCGGTTCGATCAACTGCACCAGCACGTCCTCGCCCTCGACCTTCACCGGATAGACGGTGATCGGCAGCACGGCCGGCGCGCTCATGGCCTTGCCGGTCTCCAGGTCGAAATTGGCGCCGTGGTGCGGGCAGACGATCCTGCCGGCTCGGATGCGGCCGCCTTCCATGGACTTCTTCTCGTGCGAGCACTGGTTCTCGATGGCCTTGAATCCGCCATGCGGCATGTGGATGACCAGCACGTTGCGGCCTTCCAGCGCAACGCACCTGGTCTTGCCCGGCTCCACGTCCGTGGTCTTGGCCACGAACCGGAACGGGATATCGGCGGCTTGTGCGGTCATCGTCTGCCTTTATGCGTCGTTGGCGTAGTCGCCGTTGATGTAGCCCATCAGCGTCTTGTGCATATGCCGAATGCGGCGCTCCTGGTGGGAGATCCACAGGCCCTTGAACGCCGATGAGTTGTTGCCCTTCTGCACATGCGGCAGGTTCACCGAGTCCTGGTCGAGCACCAGGCCCAGCGAGCGCTCGCCGTGGTTGACGTGCTCATGGTCGGGCAGCGGCGGGCGCTTCTGGCCGTTCTTGATCCGCGCGAACATCCAGACATCGTAATACATCTTGTTCGGGTCGGCCTCGTGCGGCCGCTGGCGGAACATCATCATCCGGTCGGCGAAGGTGTTCAGCGTAAGGTTCGGGAAGATGTTGTAGTGGTAGTCGTCGGTGAGCTGGTCGTCGTTCAGCTCGGAATAGTCGACGCCCAGCTTGTCCTGGTTCTCGCGCTTGAACACCTGGATGGCGCGGCGCGCCTCGGGAACCCGGCCGCGGAACTCCTCGGGGTTCATGCCCAGAGCGGTCATCCTGCCGGCGATGATCTCCGGCACCTCGTCCAGTTCCTCGCCGAGGCGCGGGCTGTAGGTGTGGAACGGCACCAGATAGCGGTTGTGCTTCTCGTAGAGGTCGATCTGCACGTCGACGTCGTCATTGTCGTAGAGCAGCTCGGGGTGGATGCACTGGACGTGATAGACCTCGTTGAACGCGTCGACCGAGGTCTTCCAGTTGCAGTCCCAGTTGATGGTGACGTTCATCACCATCGCCATCTTCTCGAAATGGTACGGGTCAAGGTGTTCGGGGATGATGTTGAGATAATCGAGCAGCGGCTCGGCGTCCGGGTTCAGGTTGAACCATACGAAGCCGCCCCAGGTGTCGGTCTTGACCGCCTTCAGCGAAAGCTGGTCGCGGGGACAGCCCTGGGTGAAGTCCTGTTCGTCGGGCACATTGATCAGGCGGCCGGTCAAATCGTATTCCCAGAAGTGATAGGCGCACTGCAGCGTGCGGGAATTGCCCATCTTGTCGAACTTGACCTGGTTGCCGCGGTGGTTGCAGACGTTGTAGAAGGTCCGCGCCACGCCGTCCTCGCCGCGCGCGATCAGCAGCGATTCCGGGCCGATCTCGGTGGTGATGTAGTCGCCGACATCGGGGATTTCCTCCTCGCGGCAGCCGATCAGCCAGGTCTTGGTCCACATCCGCTCCCATTCGAGCTGCATGAACTCCCTGGAGACGTAGCGCTCCTTCGGGATGATCTCGTTGCCGAGGTTGGGCTCGGGCGCCTTCTCCGCCGGCGTACCCGTGCTTTCCTTGACCCTGATGACAGCGACCATGCGAGAACTCCAGACCCTTGCGCCGAGTGGACGCCCTTTTTGCCGCTTGGAGCGGCATCAGGCAACATCATTCATACACGACATTTTTATACTGTGATATACTTCATTAGCGTCTCGTGCATGTGCCGGATGCGGCGCTCCTGATGACTGATCCACAGGCCCTTGTATGCCGCCGAGTGCATGCCCTTCTGGATGTGCGGCAGGTTGACCGAATCCTGGTCGAGCACAAGTCCCAGCGAGCGCTCGCCATGCTTGAGCTGCTCGTGATCCGGCAAAGGCGGCCGCGCCGCGCCGCGCGCCTGACGGGCCATGATGCTGACGTCGTAGTACATCCGGTCCGGATCGGTCTCATGCGGCCGCTGGCGGAACATCAGCAGCCGGTCGGCGAAGATGTTCATCGTGATGTTGGGGAAGATGAAATAGTGATAGTCGTCCGATAGCTGGTCGTCGCCGAGCCTGCTGTAATCGTATCCCGCCTCGTCCGCGGTCGCCCGCTTCCGGAGCTGAAACGCACGGCGAATCTCGGCGACCCTGCCCCGGAACCGCGCCGGATCCATGCCGATGGCCCGCATGTCGGCGGCGATGATCTCGGGCACCTCGGTCAACTCGCCGAGGCGCGGGCTGGGAACCTGGAACGGGATCAGGTAGCGGCTGTGCCGCTGATAGAGGTCGATCTGCAGGTTGATGTCATCGTGCAGGTAGGTCAGCTCCGGGTGGATGCAGGACGTGTGGTAGACTTCGTTGAACGCATCCACCGACGTCTTCCAGTTGCAGTCCCATTCGATGGTGACGTTCATCACCATGGGCATGTCCTCAAACCCATAGGGATCGAGATGCGCGGGGACGATACCGAGGTAGTCGGCCAGCGGCTCGGCATCCGGGTTCAGGGTGAACCAGACGAAGCCGCCCCAGGTGTCGGTCCGGATCGCCTTGAGGCTGAGTTGGTCCTTCGGGCAGCCCTGGGTGAAATCCTGCTCGTCCGGCACGTTGATCAGCTTGCCGGTCAAATCGTATTCCCAGAAATGGTAGGCGCACTGCAGAGTGCGCGCGTTGCCGCACTGGTCGAACTTGACCTGGTTTCCCCGATGGTTGCAGACGTTGTAGAAGGTCCGCGCCTTGCCGTCTTCGCCGCGCACGATCAGCAGGGATTCCGGGCCGATCATGGTGGTGAGGTAGTCGCCGGTTTCCGCAATCTCCTCCTCGCGGCAGCCCATCAGCCACACCTTGGTCCACATCCGCTCCCATTCGAGCTTCATGAACCCGGGCGAGATGTAGCGCTCCCTGGGGATGATCGCCGTGCCAAGGTCGGGCTCGGGCGCCTTGGCGACCGGCGTGCCGCCCAGCTTCTCGATGCGCGTGATCGCGACCATCGACCGTCTCCCCGATTTCGTTCCCAAAGTCCGTTCAATAACCACTGTCGCAAAAAAACAGGCGGCCGACCAGATGGCCGACCGCCCGAATTCGCTAAAGATGAGCCGGCTGACTAAGCGTCGTTGGCGTATTCGCCGTTGATGTAATCCATCAGCGTCTTGTGCATGTGGCGGATGCGGCGCTCCTGACCGGAAATCCACAGGCCCTTATAGGCTACCGAATTCATGCCCTTCTGCACATGCGGCAGGTTGACCGAATCCTGGTCGAGCACCAGACCCAGAGAGCGCTCGCCGTGCTTGACGTGCTCGCGGTCGGGAAGCGGCGGCCCCGCGGCGCCCATGAAACCGGCGGCAATCGCTTCACCGGTCTTCGGCACGGTCACGTACATGGTGACATCGTAGTACATCTTGTTCGGGTCGGTCTCATGCGGGCGCTGCCGGAACATCATCATGGACTCGGCCATCACATTCATCGTGATGTTCGGGAAGATGAAGTAGTGGTAGTCGTCCGAGAGCTGGTCGTCGTTCAGCTCCGAATAGTCGATGCCCAGCTTGTCGCCGTTCTCGCGCTTGTACTCCTGAACGGCGCGGCGGATTTCCGGCACCCGGCCCTCGAACTCGTCCGGGTTCATGCCGATGGCGCGCAACTCGTCGGCGAGCGCTTCGGGCACTTCCTGCAGGTCCTCATTGAGGCGCGGGCTATAGGTCTTGAACGGCACCAGGTAGCGGTTGTGGCGCTCATACAGGTCGATCTGGATGTCCACGTCGTCGATCGTGTAGGACAGCTCCGGGTGGATGCACTGGACGTGATAGACCTCGTTGAACGCATCCACCGACGTCTTCCAGTTGCAGTCCCAGTCGACGGTGACGTTCATCACCATCGACATGTTCTCGAAGTGGTACGGATCGAGGTGCTGCGGGATTACACCCAGATACTCGGCAAGCGGCTCGGCGTCCGGGTTCAGGTTGAACCAGACGAAGCCGCCCCAGGTCTCGGTCTTGACCGCCTTCAGGCTGAGCTGGTCCTTCGGGCAGCCCTGGGTGAAGTCCTGCTCGTCGGGTACATTGATCAGGCGGCCGGTCAGGTCGTATTCCCAGAAGTGATAGGCGCACTGCAGCGTGCGGGAATTGCCGCACTCGTCAAACTTCACCTGGTTGCCGCGATGGTTGCAGACATTGTAGAAGGTCCGCGCCTTGCCGTCCTCGCCGCGCACGATCAGCAACGATTCCGGGCCGATGTCGGTGGTGATGTAGTCGCCGGTTTCGGGAATCTCCTGCTCACGGCAGCCGATCAGCCAGGCCTTGGTCCACATGCGGTCCCATTCGAGCTGCATGAACTCCTTGGAGATATAGCGCTCCTTCGGAATGATCTCCGAACCCAGATTGGGCTCGGGCGCCTTCTCTGCCGGCGTGTAGATGCTTTCCTTGACCCGCGTAATCGCAACCATCTCTAGCTCCTTCTGAACCTCGTTTCCCCTTTTGGGGGCAGCTACTTACTCAGCAGCCTTGATCTCATCTCTGAACTTTTCCGGCACGCCTTCGCGGCGCACCGCCCGCGTTTCCATCTCGTAGTTGTGCGCATGACACATATGGTGCAGGGCGATGACCGTATCCATGGTCGCCTGCTGGCCCATGTTGTTCTGCGCGGTGTTTACCGCCTGTTTGGTCAACTTAAGCGCGAACGCAGGTTTTTCCGCAATTCTTTTCGCCATGGCAAGGCTGAATTCCTCCAGCTCGGCGCGCGGCACCACCTGATTGACCATGCCGAGGCGGTGAGCTTCCTGCGCGCTCCACCAGTCGGACGTGAACAGCAGTTCCTTGGCCTTGCGGATGCCGAGCTCGTAGGGATGATTGAAATACTCGACGCCGCAGACGCCCATGGCAACGACCGGGTCCATGAAGGCCGCGTCGTCGCTGGCAATGATGATGTCGCACACCCACGCCAGCATCAGGCCGCCGGCGATGCACTTGCCCTGCACCATGGCGATGGTCGGCTTGGGGAAGTCCCGCCAGCGGCGGCACATGCCCAGGAACACCTCCTGTTCGAAGCTGTAACGGCTGTGGACGCCGCCTTCGGTCGAGGGCACCCACGTGCCGACCGGCGTGTCCTCGCGGGCGCCGAAGCCGCGCAAGTCATGGCCGGAAGAGAAGTGCGGCCCCTCGCCGCCGAACAGCACCACCTTGATGTCCTCGTCCCGCGCGGCGAGATCGAAGCAGGCGTTCATGTCGTAGGTCAGCCGGTTGTTCTGCGCGTTCCGCTGCGCCGGCCGGTTCTGCATGATCTTGGCGATGTGCGGCGCCACGACTTCATAGGTCGCGGTCTCGAATTCCGTCTTCATTCCCCGAACTCCTGTCAATTGCGGCGCCGCCCGTCAAAAAACCCGTCAGAGGGCGACGGCCACCGATTTCACTTCAGTATAGGCCTCGATGCCGTCGAAGCCCATCTCCCGGCCCCAGCCGGATTCCTTGTAGCCGCCGAACGGCAGCGACATGTCGGACGCGCCGTGGCAGTTGATCCAGACGCTGCCCGCGCGGATCTGCGCCGCCAGCCGGTGCGCCCGGCTGATGTCGCGGGTCCAGATGCTGGCCGCGAGACCATAGCGGGTGTCGTTGGCGAGCCGCGCGACCTCGTCCAGGTCGGCCACGGGCTGCACCGTGATCACCGGACCGAAGATCTCCTCGCGGTTGACGCGCATGTTCTGGGTGGTGTTGACCAGGATGGTCGGCTCGATGAAGTAGCCGGAATTGCCCACCCGCTTGCCGCCGCTGGCGATCTCGGCGCCCTCGTCCAGGCCGGCCTGGATCATGGACGACACCTTGTCGTGCTGCTCCTGCGAGACCAGCGGGCCCATGCGGGTATCGGCTGCCATGCCGGGGCCGACCTTGAACGCCTGCGCCGCGGCCGACAGGCCCTCGACGACGCTGTCGAACGCCGACTTCTCGACATAAAGGCGGGTCGCGGCGATGCAGACCTGGCCGCTGTTGAAGAACGCGGCGTTGGCGAGGCCGGGCACGGTGCGCTTCATGTCGGCGTCGGCGAAGACGATGGTCGGCGACTTGCCGCCCAGCTCGAGCGTGACCTTCTTCAGATTGCTCTGCGCGGCCGAGGCGGCGATGATCCGGCCCACTTCGGTCGAACCGGTGAAGGCGACCTTGTCCACGTCGGGATGCGACGAGATCGCCGCGCCCGCGGTGTGGCCGAAACCGGTGACGATGTTCACGACGCCAGCCGGGAAGCCGGCCTCGACGATCAACTCGCCCAGCTTGATGGCGGTCAGCGGCGTCTGCTCGGCGGGCTTCAGCACGACGGTACAGCCGGTCGCCAGCGCGGGCGCCAGCTTCCACGACGCCATCAGCAGCGGGAAGTTCCATGGCACGATCTGGCCGCAGACGCCGATCGGCTCGCGGCGGACATAGGCGTGGAACTGCTGGAACGGGTTCGACGGCGTCACCGTCTTGCCCTCGATCTTGGTGCAGTAGCCGGCGTAGTAGCGGAACGCCTCGGCCGACGACATGACGTCGACCATCTTCGAGAGTGAGAACGGCTTGCCGTTGTCGAGCGTCTCCAGCTCGGCCAGCTCTTCCAAATTGGCCTCGATCAGGTCGGCCAGCTTCCAGATCAGGCGGGCGCGCTTGGACGGCGGCATGGCGGCCCAGTCCGGCGTCTCGAAGGCGCGGCGCGCGGCCTTCACCGCCTCGTCCACGTCGGGATGCGACGAGATCGCCGCGCCCGCGGTGTGGCCGA
>JBKJNE010000416.1:0-3143 GCA_046596015.1 Alphaproteobacteria bacterium | reverse complement strand
CATCTCGATCCGTTCCGCGCGGCCGATGCCGAGGTGGCGCTGAAGGACATGTGACAAGAGAATCGGTTGCAATGCCGGCCGCCTTTGGCTAGGAAGCGGCGAAATTCAGCAGCAGAGTCACTCCGGGGACCAAACATGGCGAAGATCTTCATCACCAACCGCGAAGGCGAGCAGAGCGAGATCGAAGGCGAGATCGGCATCTCGGTGATGGAGAACCTGCGCGACAACGACTACGAGCTGGAGGCGATCTGCGGCGGCCAGTGCTCCTGCGCCACCTGCCACATCTATATCGACGAAAGCTGGATGGCGAAGGTCGGCCGGCGCAACGACGAAGAGAACGAGCTGCTGGAAGAACTCGACAGCGTCCAGCCCGGCTCGCGCCTGAGCTGCCAGATCGAGTTCACCGAAGACCTGGACGGCCTGGCGCTGACCATCGCGCCGGACGAATGAGCCGCGCACTCAACGGATGACGAAAGCCCGGCCACGTGCCGGGCTTTTTCTTGACCGTGCTTCCACCGCCTAGAACGGAGCGGCCATGTAGACGCCGCCGCGGTACCTGTTCCTGGTGGAGTAGGAGTTGCTCGACGCGTCGAACGAGAAATTGACGGGGGGTTGGGACGCTTCGCGGCTGAGTGGATCAATGCCGTTGCCTGTCGGCGAAGCCGCGCCCGCAGCGGCCGCGGTCTGCCCGTTACCCGTGGCGGGGCGGATGGCGAAGCTGGGCATTTCGTCGGTCCTGCACGCCGGACAAGCAAGCGCGCGCTTCTTCGTGGGCAGCGTACCCTGGGCCGCTTGCGGCTGCGCTTGCGCAAGGGGAGCCCCGACGGTCGTATCGGCCTCAGCCACGGCGTCGCCAGCCAGCGCCGGAGACGCCGACAACGCGATCAGGAGCAGGCAGGGCAGCATACGCATGGGGTTCCCCTCTTGGCACCTTGTTCAAGAGTTTAGAACGATCATCGCCCGAGTCCAATCCCCTCCCCTCTTGGCCGCGCTTTCCGGGTGGCATAGGGTTGACGCAACAAGGGGAGAGACATGACGAACCGCAAGAGCACCGTGGTATTCCAGAACGCGTTCATCGTGAACGACATCGAGGCGGCGGTCGCCCGCTGGGTTCGCACCATGGGAGTCGGCCCATGGGTCATGCTGGAGAACATCAGCATGGCCAACGCCGTCTACAAGGGCAAGCCGACCACCATGAAGCTGCACGCGGCGCTGGCCGCCTCGGGCGGCATCCAGATGGAACTGATCCAGCCGCTGCACGACCATCCGTCGGTCTACCGGGATTACTTTCCCACCGGCAAGGAAGGCTTCCACCACATCGGCGTGCTCACGGACGACGTGCCGCGCGACGTGGAGATGTACGGCAAGCTGGGCCACGAGGTGATCGCCTCGGGCGGCAATCCGGACCAGACCCACATCGCCTATGTCGACACCTGGAATACCGGCCATTGCATCGTCGAGTTGATCCACGCTGACGACGCCTACCTCAAGATGAGCCGCATGCTGGAAGACGCCGCCCGCACCTGGGACGGCAAGACCATGACCGTGCCGAGAGGCTGAAACCCATGCCGCCAGGAACCGGGGTTCATCTGGAGAATGTCGGCTTCGACAATTTCATCCTCCCCATGAGGCACCCATGTCCACTTCATCGCCTGACGAGTCTCAACTGGCACAACTGCAATCGCTGCCACCGGACGCCCCTGTCGCCGCGCTCAACATGTTTCAATTCAACGATCAAGCGCAGTATGCGCCGGGCGATCCGGAATACGGCACGCCGGACGCAGATGTGACGGGCCAAGAAGCCTTTGCCAGATATAGCGAATCCGCAGGCGCGTACCTGACCAGCATTGGTGGGCGGGTGGTTTTCAGCACGCCGGTCGATCAAGTGATGATTGGACCCAATGATCCGAAATGGGATCTTATTGCCATCATGTATTTCCCCACCCGCAAAGCCTTTATGGGTATGCTGACGGACCCTGAGTTTCAAGCCACTTCACGGCACCGCAAGGCCGCGTTAGCCACGCACCACATGATCCATTTGGCGGGCGATCCTTTTACGGAATAGCGCTTGGTTTGGCAGCCGACAGCGTCATTCGCCAACGAAGATCGGCGCATCCAACTGAAAGGAACTTCGATGAAACAGCACCAGAACCTCGTCATCACCCAGAACGCCTGGGTGGTCCGTGACCTCGACGAAGCCATCGCCAAATTCACCCGGACCATGAAGGTTGGTCCCTGGTTCATGATCCCGAAGATCGAACTGAACACCGTCATGTACCGCGGCAAGCCCGCCGAACTCGACATCTCGGTGGCCGTCGCCTTTGCCGGCCATGTCCAGCTCGAGCTGATCGAGCAGCACAATGACGGCCCGTCCGCCTACCGCGACGCCGTGCCGAAGGGCCAGGAAGGCTACCACCACATCTGCTTCTATCCCGACGACTACGATGCCGAACTGGCCCGGTACACGTCCATGGGCTACGAGGTCGCGACCAGCGGCCAGGTGACCTCGGCCAACAACCGGCGGTTCTGCTACATCGACACCCGCAAGGACCTCGGTTGCATGGTCGAGCTGGTCGATGCTCCCGAGGGTGGCAGCGTCGTCTGGGCCGCCCTGCGCGAGGCGACGGACTCCTGGGACGGCAAGACCGACCCGATCAGGAGCATGGGGCTGTAAGGCGACGCCCTATGGCGAGATGATGGTGCAATTGTCGATCAGCATCTCGGCTCCGTTGATGAACTTGGACTCGTCGGACGCGAGAAACAGCACGGTGTTGGCCACGTCCTCCGGCTCGCCGAGACCGGGACCGGGCCGGCCGCCGTTGGCCGGATCGGCGCCCTTGGGCGTGGTGCCGCCCTCGGCCGCGGCCTTCTTGATCATCTCGGTGGCGATGCCGCCGGGATGGATCGAGTTGACCCTGATTTTGTAGCCGGACTGCTGGCAGTGCACCGCCGCCGACTTGGTCATGGAGCGCACCGCGCCCTTGGCCGCCGAATAGGCGAAGAACGGCGGGAAGCCGAGAAACGCCGCCGTCGACGACACGTTGATGATCGAGTTCAGGTCGGCGTTCTGCTTCATCAGGCCGATGCCGTATTTCAGGCCGAAGAACACGCCGTCGGTCATGATCGAATGCACCCGCCGCCAT
>JBKJNE010000347.1:0-2593 GCA_046596015.1 Alphaproteobacteria bacterium | reverse complement strand
AAGCCGATTGTCATCAGCGGATGAGCAAGCAAAAACTCGATCATTGGGTGTTCTCGTTGAGCGCCGCCAGCAGCACGCGGTCGTAGCCGAAATAGCCGGCTTTCTTCAGGAAGGCCGGGCGCAGGCCCGTGTAGCGGAAATCGCCGACCAGGCGTCCTTCATGCAGCGCACCGCCATAATCGAAGGTGAACAGGTCCTGCATCAGGATGATATCGCCTTCCAGCCCCAGGACCTCCGATATCTGGGTGATGCGGCGGATGCCGTCGCGCATACGCTCGATCTGCACGATCATGTCGATGGCGTTGGCGATCTGGGTGCGCAGGCCGCGCTCGCTCATGGAGTGGCCGCCCATGGAGATCATGTTCTCGATGCGGATCAGCGCCTCGCGCGACGAGTTGGCGTGCACCGTGCTGAGCGATCCGTCATGGCCGGTATTCATGGCCTGCAGCATGTCGATGGCTTCTTCGCCGCGAATCTCGCCCAGAATGATGCGGTCGGGCCGCATACGCAGGGCGTTCTTCACCAGGTCGCGCATGGTGATTTCGCCGCGGCCCTCGATGTTCATGGGCCGGGTCTCGAGGCGCACCACATGCGGCTGCTGCAGCTGAAGCTCGGCGGCGTCCTCGATGGTGACGATGCGCTCGCCGATGTCGATCATGCGCGACAGGGCGTTGAGCAGGGTGGTCTTGCCCGAGCCCGTGCCACCCGACACCAGGACGTTGAGGCGCGACGCGGCGGCGATCTTCAGCGTGGTCGCCATGGCGTTGGACAGGTTCTTCTGCCGCGCCATGACGTCGAGGGTGATCTTCTTCTGCGAAAACTTGCGGATCGAGATCGACGTGCCGTCGAGCGCCAGCGGCGGTGCGATGATGTTGACGCGGCTGCCGTCGGGCAGGCGGGCGTCGACCAGCGGCACGGACTCGTCGATGCGCCGGCCGACGCGGCTGACGATGCGCTGCGCCACATTCATCACATGGGCGTTGGAGCGGAAGTTGACGTCGGTCAGTGTGAGCTTGCCGGCGCGCTCCACATAGACCTTGCTGGGGCCGTTCACCATGATGTCGGTGACGGTCTCGTCGTTGAGCAGCGGCTCGAGCGGGCCGAAGCCGACCATTTCGTCGACAAGCTGGCGGGTGAGGTCCTGCTGCTCGCGCTGGCCCAGCACGATGCGACGCTCCAGCAGAATCTCGGACACCAGGCCGCCGAGCTGCGACTGCAGGTCCTCGCGCGACAACCGCACCGCGGTGGACGCGTCGATGCGTTCGAGCACCTCGGCCAGGATCTCGTCGCGGTTGCCTTCGGCGGCCGAACGCGACGATGGGCCCTTCTGCATGGCAAGCGCATGGGTGACGTCGTCGATCCCCGTCGTCGGCGCGGGCTCGATCGGCTTGGCGGCGACGGTCTCGGGGACGTTGGTCCGGGCCTCGGTCACCGGCTGCACCCGTGGCCGGTTGCGTCCATTGAGATCGGCATTGGGTGGGCGGCGACCGAACATGGCGATTTACTTCCTGAAGCGAGCGAGCAGGGACTTCATGGTCCGGGCCGGGGCCGCCTTGGGGCCGGGACCCGCCAGCCGCTCTGCCAGCTGATCGATGACGCGGGCCGCAGGGCCGCCGGTCTCGATCAGCGGCCTGCCCAGATTGGCGGCGTTCAACACGGCGTTGGGCTCGAAGTTGATCCGGAAATCGACCTTGCGGCCCAGTCCCTTCTCGAACTCGGAAATCGGGATCTCGGCCTTCGGATGCTCGCCGATGCGGTTGATGACCATGAGGATCTGGGCGCTCGGATTGTTCTCGCGCACGAATTTGAGCAGCCGCACGGCGTCGCGCATGCCGGCGAGCGACAGGTCGGACGAGATCACCACGACGCTCGACAGCTGGATGGCGCGGTACGCCATGTCGGTCAGCGAGCGCGGGATGTCGATCAGCACGAAGTGGAAAATCGACCGCAGCTCGCTCATCAGCGTGTCGACCGCGAGCGGGTCGCTGGCGAAGGTGGCGCGCGACATGTTCTCCTCGCCGCCGATGACGAAGAGGCGGTCGCCGCACGGGCTCATCACCCGCTCGAGGAACAGGCTGTCGATGCGGTCCGACTGCTGCAGCGCGTCGGCCAGGCCCTCATGGACATTGGCGCCCATGGACAGGCCGAGATTGCCGAAGTGCAGGTCCAGGTCGACCATGGCGACCTTGCGCTTGGAGCTCTGGGAGATGGCGCGGCCGCAATTGCTGACCAGCGTCGTGGTGCCCGAGCCGCCGCGAGAGCCGATGAACGAGATCACCTTGCCGGTGCGTCCCATGGTCGACGGGCCGGCGTTGCCGTCCTGCAGGCTGTTGATCGATCGCAGCAGCGCGTCGCGGTCGATCGGCTTCACCAGGTAGTCGGCCGCGCCCATGCTGAGCAGGTCGCGGAACAGGGTGACGTCGTTGTCCGAACCCAGCGCGATGAAGCGGGTGCCGAGTTCGCAAACGTCCGCCAGCTTCACCACTTCCTCGATGGGGTCGGCGGAGCCGTCGATGTCGACGATCAGCAGGCGGGGCGAATGCATGCGTTCCAGGAAGACGCGGGCCTGTTCCATCGAGCCCCGGCGCACCAG
>JBKJNE010000296.1:0-5733 GCA_046596015.1 Alphaproteobacteria bacterium | reverse complement strand
GTTGGCCCGGCTGATCGTTTCTTCGAACGGCGGCGTCACCCAGCCATGCAACTGGGCGGCCAGGACCGCCCGGCCGGCGGCGATCCAGCCGCGGAGCGCCGCCGCCCGGTCGGGATTGTCGGCCACCGGATAATCGACGGCGTAGACCGGCACGATGCCGAAGCCTTCGAACAGGTCCTGGGCGCGGCCCAGATCGGCGAGCGCCTCGACCGAATGGCTGGTCCGCCCGAACGGGCCGGCCCAGTCGAACTCCTCTTCGGTGTCGATGACGACCATCAGCGCGGGCGCCGCCGAAGCCGGCAGGCTGACTACGCGTCGCTCGAAATCGGTCATCGGCTCGTCCGGAAGTCTCGGGGACTTCCGCACTGTCGGTTATCGGCGCTGGCGGCGCAACAGGCTCACTCGGCCTCGCTCTGCTTCACCTGGTCGGCGCGCACCATCAGGTCGCGCCAGATCCTGGCCGGCATGCCGCCGCCGGCCACACGGTTCATGGGTGCGTTGTCGTCGTTGCCGAGCCAGACGCCGGCGACATATTTGTCGGTGTAGCCGACGAACCAGGCGTTGCGCCATTCCTGGCTGGTGCCGGTCTTGCCGGCGGCCACGTGGTTCGGCAGCCGGGCGCCCGTACCGGTGCCGTAGGACACCACGGCGCGCATCAGCTCGTCGAGCTGGTCCACCTGCTGCTGGGCGACGACCCGCTCGCGCTGCTGCTTGCGCCTGTAGACCTTGTCGCCGTCGGCGTCGCGCACCTCCAGAATGGCGTAGGGCCGGGCCTCGTAGCCGCCGTTGGCGATGGCGGCGTAAGCGCCGGTCAGCTCGATCAGCCGCACCTCGGTGACGCCGAGCGAGACGCTGGGCAGGGTGCTGAGCGGCGTGGTGATGCCGAGGCGTCGCGCGGCCTCGACGACCGTCGACTGATCGGCTGCATTGGCCAGCTTCACCGCCACCGTGTTGATGGAATCGGCGAAGGCGGTGCGCAGCGTCACCGGCCCGCGATATTCATCGGTGTAATTCCGCGGCTGCCAGCCGTCGAGGATGACGGGGGAATCGCGCATCACCGAGTTGGGATCGTAGCCCGCCTCGAAGCCGGCCAGGTAGACGAACAACTTGAACGCCGAGCCCGGCTGGCGCAGCGCCCGCACCGCGCGGTTGAACTCGCTCTGCTGGTAGTCGCGGCCGCCGACCATGGCGCGCACCTCGCCCGCCGGCGTCATCACCACGATGGCGCCCTGGCTGACCTTGCCGTCGGAGCCGCCCTTCTCCAGCCCGTCGGTCAGCGCCTGCTGCGCCGAGAACTGCAGGCCCGGCTCGAAGGTGGTGCGGACGGTGAGGTCGCTGGTGGGCTCGCCGACATATTGCGGCAGCTCGGTCATCACCCAGTCGGTGAAGTAGCGGACGCTGTCGCCAGCGGAGCGCGAGGCGATCCGGGGCATGTCCAGCCCACGGCGCCGCGCGGCGCTGAGGAAGCCGGCATCGACCATGGCATCGAACACCTGCCGGGTGCGGGCCGCCGCGGCCCTGGGATCGGTGAGCGGGGAATATTTCGACGGCCGCTGCAGCAGGCCGGCCAGCATGGCGGCCTCGGGCAGGGTCACATCCTGCACTTCCTTGGCGAAATAGCGCCGCGAGCCGGCCTCGACGCCATAGGCGCCGGCGCCGAAATACACCCGGTTGAGATATTGCTCGAGAATCTGGTCCTTGCTGAGCCGGCGCTCCAGCGCATAGGCCAGCATGGCCTCCTGGATCTTGCGCTTGGCGGTCTTGTCAGGTGTCAGGAACAGGTTCTTGGCGAGCTGCTGGGTCAGGGTCGAGCCGCCCTGCTTGACGTCGCCGCTGCGCAGGTTGACCACCACGGCGCGCACCACGCCCCAGAAGTCGACGCCCTCATGGGTGTAGAAGCGCCGGTCCTCGATGGCCAGCACCGCCTTGACCACGTTGACGGGGATGCGCTTGAACGGCACCCATTCGCCGCCCACGCCGCCATACGCCGCGATCTGCGCGCCGTGCCGGTCGAGGATGGTGACGGCGGGCGGCCGCTTCTGCGCCAGCGTCTTGTCCACGTCGGGCAGGTCGATGACCCACCAGACGGCGATCAGCAGCAGGACGCCGACGATGCCGGCGGCGGTCGCCAGCAGCCAGGCCAGCAGGGTGCGTTGCCAGCCGCCGCCCTTGCGGGGCGTGCCTGGCTTCTTCGGCGGAGTCTTGCGCGGTGGGTCGGGAGTCTTCGAGTTTGCCATGGATCAGCGGTCTGTCCGGCGCGGATGCCGGCGCAGCTTATGCAAGGGAATGGTGACGGAAAAACGGCGGCCGGGGGCGAACCTGCCTGTTGCCTGGGTCAGTATCCTTCTGGGCGGTTCCTGTCGAAACACGAGTGGATATAGCACGCCCGCGGTGCGCTGAAAGCAGCGGCGGCGGTTCTGCGTGAAAAATTGTTGCCGTCTCGTAATATGAGCGGCGGCGGGTCTGCTGGCCCGGTTCCGGCGACCGGCAAGCCGGGCGCCGCTCGTCGTTGGATGCGAGAGCACGCCAGGCCAGGGCAGGCATCCGCCGCCGCTCCCGGATCAGTCATATTTTTCGGCGCGGACGACATCGACGGCGCTGCTCAAAAGCACGAGGCCATGGCTTTCGAGGATCGGGGTCAGGCGTTCGATCAGCAACGCGGCCTTGACCTCGGACATCACCGCCAGGAACAGGATCTTTTGCTGGGCGCCGGAGATCAGGTCGTCCGACCAACGGCCGTGCCCGCCTTCACCGCCGAGCGTGGGGAGCAGGGTGTAGCCCGTCACCCCCGTCTCGCGAGCGATGTCGACGATCGTTCTCACGAGCGGCTGGTCGACCAGCACTTCAATGCGGCGGCGCTGGACGGTGGGTGTCATTGGCCGGCCAGCCCTTGCGCAATGGCGGTATAAAGCGGGATACCGACCAGAATGTTGAAAGGAAAAGTCACCGCCAGCGACATGCCAAGGTAAAGGCCAGGATCAGCTTGTGGTAGCGCCATACGCATGACCGCAGGCACGGCGATGTATGAGGCACTGCCTGCCAAGATACCTAATGCAGCGGACGAGCCGATGTCGAGCCCGATCAGCGTTCCGACCGCCGAGCCCAGCGCGCCGTTCGCGACAGGCAACGCGACCGCCAGCAATGCTATGCGCGGTGTCAGCGCCCTGGCTTCGCGCAGACGGCGGGCGGCGATCAGGCCCATGTCCAGAAGAAACAGGCATAGCGCGCCTCGAAAGGCCGTCTCGAACACCGGCGCGATCGGGAGAAAGCCTTCCTTGCCCGCGGCGAGACCGATCAGAAAACTGCCGATCAGAAGGACCACCGAACCGTTCAGGACGGTGTCGTGCAACAGGCCGCCACGACTGGGCGCCGCCGCGCCATCGGCGCGCCGCGCCAGCATCAGGCCGACGACGATGGCCGGTGTCTCCATCAGCGCGAGCACCGCCACCATATAGCCCCCCGGCTCCAGCCCGCGCGCGGTCAGCACCTCCAGGCCAGTGACGAAGGTGACCACGCTGACGGAGCCGTAATGCGCGGCGGCGGCGGCCGAATTGATCGCGTCGAGGCGGCCGATTCGCCGGAGGGCCAGGAAAGCCGGAAGGGGCAGGAAGAAACTGAGCGCCACGCCGGCGAGCGCCGCGCTCAGCATCTCCGGAGAGTATCCCGCCTCGGCGACCTGGACGCCCCCCTTGAGGCCAATGGCCGCCATCAGGTAGAGCGACAAGCCCTTGGCGATCGGTTCCGGAATTGTCAGGTCCGACCGCGCCGCCGCCGCGAGCGCACCGAGAAGGAAGAACAAGACCACTGGCGAAAGGAGCGTATCCATCGACTCAGCCGGGGATCGCGCCGGTCACGGCGGAAGTACCGTTGGCGCGCCGTCGCGCCGAACGTCCGATCGAAACACGGCCAGCCTCATTCTCTTGTCTCCGCCGAATGGTTTGTCGCCCCTCGACCGCGTGTCTTCCACCAGGAATGGACCAAGCCGGCCGCCAACATCGTGAATCTTACACTGAGCGACACGGAAGGAGGAACCCTAGCGAGGCCGAGAGCAACCGAAGCAAAGATCTTCGCGCCGATCAAGACGGGCAGCCCGTCAGGAGCGTGTTCCGTTCACGGCGCCGTCGACACCCCTCGACTCGAAATCGCGCGCGGTCAGATATCCAGGTTGGCGACGTACAGCGCATTGGCCTGGATGAACTCGCGGCGCGGTTCGACCACGCCGCCCATCAGCTTGGAGAACATCTCGTCGGCGGTGTCGCCGTGGCTGACCTTGACCTGCAGCAGGGTGCGCGCGTCCGGATCGAGCGTGGTCTCCCAGAGCTGGCTGGCGTTCATTTCACCGAGGCCCTTGTAGCGCTGCACCGAGATGCCCTTGCGGCCGAGCGCGACGACGGCGCGGAACAACTCCAGCGGCGAGGAGATCTTCACCTCCTCCTCGCGGTAGCGCAGCGTGCCCGACTTTTCGTAGGCCTGCTGCAGCTCGGCCGCCATGGCGTCGAGCGCCCGCGCCTCGGCCGACTCCAGCAGGGCGGCGTCGATCACGTGCTCTTCCTTCACGCCGCGCAGCTCGCGGGTGAACGACAGGCCGCCATGGGCGACCGTGCCGCCCTGCCAGCCGCGCTCGGTCTCGGGCGACAGCGCGTTCATGCGGGCGGCCACGTACTCGGCGACCCGGGCGGCCAGGGCGTCGTCGGACAGGAGGTCGCGGTTCAGCGCGCCGGCGATGGCGAGCTGCTCGATCAGCGGCCGCGAATAGCGGCTGGGCAGCGTGTCGAGCAGCGACTGGACGCGGGACGCGCGCAGCACCAGCGCGCGGAGATCTTCGCCCGCGCGCTGCGCGCCGTCATGCAGCGACAGCACCATGTCGCGGATGCCGGATTCGATCAGGTAGAGATCGAGCGCCGGGGTGTCCTTCAGATAGACCTCGGACTTGCCGCGGCTGACCTTGTAGAGCGGCGGCTGGGCGATATAGAGGTGGCCGCTGTCGATGAGCTGCGGCATCTGCCGGTAGAAGAACGTCAGCAACAGGGTGCGGATGTGGGCGCCGTCCACGTCGGCGTCGGTCATGATGATGACCTTGTGGTAGCGCAGCTTGTCCAGGTTGAAGTCGTCGCGGCCGATGCCGGTGCCGAGCGCGGTGATCAGCGTGCCGATCTCCTGCGAGCCGAGCATGCGGTCGAACCGGGCGCGCTCCACGTTGAGGATTTTTCCGCGCAGCGGCAGCACCGCCTGGCGGCCCCGGTCGCGGCCCTGCTTGGCCGAGCCGCCGGCCGAGTCACCCTCGACGATGAACAGCTCCGACAGCGCCGGATCGCGCTCCTGGCAGTCGGCCAGCTTGCCGGGAAGGTTGGCCACGTCGAGCGCGCCCTTGCGCCGGGTCATCTCGCGGGCCTTGCGCGCCGCCTCGCGGGCGAGCGCGGCTTCCATCACCTTGCCGACGATGATCCGGGCGTCCGAAGGATGCTCCTCCAGCCACTGGTTGAGCTTCTCGTTGATCAGGCCCTCGACCACCGGGCGCACCTCGGACGAGACCAGCTTGTCCTTGGTCTGGGACGAGAATTTGGGGTCCGGCACCTTCACCGACAGCACGCAGGTGAGGCCTTCGCGCGCGTCGTCGCCGGTCAGCGGCACCTTGTCCCGCTTGGCGCCCATCTGCTCGTTGGCGTAGCCGTTGACGGTGCGGGTCAGCGCCGCGCGGAAGCCGGCCAGATGAGTGCCGCCGTCGCGCTGCGG
>JBKJNE010000255.1:0-3080 GCA_046596015.1 Alphaproteobacteria bacterium | reverse complement strand
GCTGCCGCGAGACCTGATCCGGGGATCGGGCCAATTGGTTGATGGCTCGGACCTTGGATATCGGTACGAGCCACCTGGATCCGATCATCCTGGTCCCGAAATGCACGCAGTCTGCTATGTTGGCATCGAATGTGGGCGCTAGTCAGATCTGTCGCGGTCATAACAATTGGATTATTCGCAGTAATTTTATCGACCATCGTATTGGTCCAGGTTTAGCAGGTAGTCAGGTGGCTGACCGAGCGCCAGCGCGACCCTTCCATTCAGCCGCGCCGGCCTGACCGGCTTCGTCGCCGGCGTCTCGCGGCAACTCGCCGAGCACAACGTCACCATCAACAATCTGCTGCCCGGCGCGTTCGACACCGACCGCATCCGCGTGCCGGTGCGCGCCATGGCCCAGCAGCAGGGCAAGAACGAGGACGAGGTGATGGCGGGCATGCTCGGCACGATTCCCGCCCGGCGCCTCGGCACGCCGCACGAGTTCGGCGAGGCCTGCGCTTTCCTGTGCAGCGCTCAGGCCGGCTACATCGTCGGTCAGAACTTCCTGATCGACGGCGGCCAGATCAATTCGACGATGTAGGCGGGGTTTCCCGAACCGGCGCTCCGCGGCTTGCTACCGAGGCCGTTACGCGTCCTCGAAGAACTTCTGGCGGATCTTGCCGCCGGGCTCGTAGACCGACGTATCCCGGCCGATCTCGTACATCCGGTTCCAGGAGCCGGTCGGCTTCAGCGGGCCGAAGATCTGGCGCATCTGGTCGTAGTAGTGATGCGCGAAATGGGCGTGCAGCGAGGCATGGTCGGCCCACAGCTCGTGGACGGTGACCCGCGTCGGCACGCAGGGATCGGCGGCGAAACAGTATTCCAGGCAGCCGGGCTCCTCGGTGCGGGTTTTCCACTGCACCGGCGCGCACAGCCGGATGGCCTCGTCGCGCGTCTTCTCGTCGGCGAAGTCGATATGGGCGTGGATGATGACCTGCGGCATGTGTCTGTCTCCCCGGGATTTTCGTTGTCTTAAGTGCATTAAGCGAGCGGCGGCCCCGCGCGCAACCATTTTGCGCGGAAAGCCGCCGCCTCGACGATGGATGGTTCAGGCGTGCTCGGACACCGGCTTGCGGGCCATGGCCGGCTCGTCCACCGGGTCGCGGGTCCAGCGGTTGTGCGACGGTCCTTCCCGGCCGCGCGCCGCGCCCTTGTGCTCGGGATAGACAGTGGCGGTGTAGAAGTCGCCGTGGTCGTCCACCGCGAGTTGGTGGATGTAGATCGCCAGGTTCTCGTGCCGCTCGAGAATCTCGAACGTGGTCGCGTCCATCACCACCAGGTCGTGGAACTCGTCGCTGGCATAGATGCGGTTGCCCTTGACCAGAATGCTCAGCGGCGTGAGGTGGGTCCATTCCTCGAGGAAGTTGCCGTCCGGGTCGAACACCTGGATGCGGCTCTTGCGGTCGGGGTCCTTCACCTTGCGTTCCTCGGCGATCTGGCCGGGCACGGTCATGTAGGAGTGCATGTCGCCGCCGCGGAAGTCCACCACCAGCAGGCGGCCGTCCGGCGTCTGCGCCACGGCGTGCGGCGAGTTGAACTGGCCCGGCGCGTTGCCCCAGCCGCCGATCTCCTTGATGTACTCGCCGTCGGGCGTGTACCAGATCATGCGGGCGTTCCAGTAGCCGTCGGTGACGACGATGTTGCCGTTCTTCTGCACCTCGACGCCGGTCGGGCCGTTGAACAGGTAGGGCGCGTTGCCCGGCTTGCCCAGGGTGCCGAGACTCAGCAACAGCCTGCCGTCCTTGGTGTACTTCTTGACCATGTGGCCGTCGCGGTCGACGGTCCAGATGTGGCCGTCGATGAAATAGATGGTGTGGGCGCCCAGCGCGAAGCCCGGCTCGTCGGACGGGCCCCACTTGCCGAGATAGTTGCCGTCCCGGTCGAACATGGAGACGCTGCTCTTGCCCATCTTGGCGGTCATGGCGAGCGGATGGGCGGCCCAGTGCTCCAGGTCGCGGGTGAACAGGTAGACGACGCCGTCGTCATCGACGGTCACGCCCGAGCCCATCTCGAAGATCATGTCCTCGGGATATTTCGGCCATTCCGCTACGCGCCGGTAAAATTTGTTGTCGCTCATTTCGAATCCCCGTTTTGGTTCGCCGGCATTGTAGCGTGTCTGCCCATTCCGCGACAGACACTGCATTCACCGGTGCTGAATCCTTACGGATGCGACCGAAACGGCAAGACCTCGCGACTCCTGCCACCGGGTGCAGACGGATCAAGCTGACGCTTTATTTGATGCCCGAACCGGCGGATGCTGTGTCGTCAGGATCGACGGGAGGCGGGCATGGCCGAGGTTGCGACCAAGAAGCTGCTGGAGAACGACAAGGTCATCGTCTGGGAACTGCTGCTCGAGCCCGGCGAAAGCACCGGCTTCCACCGTCACGAGATGAGCTACATCATCCATGTGATCGAGGGCTCCACGCTGCGCGCGACCGACGGCAACGGCGGCAATCCCGCCGACGTGACCCTCAAGGCGGACGACACCTATTTCTTCGAGGTGAGCGACGGCATCGCCACATCCGGCCGCCTGCGGACCACGGCCACCCACGATGCGAAAAATGTCGGCAGCGGCCGCTACCGGGAAATCATGGTCGAGATCAAATAGATGTCATCCGCCATGCGTTGACATCCACCGCCGCGATGCCGATGCTCCGCGAAACAACTCAGGGAGGATACGCACCATGGCGAAGATCGGATACTGCACCGTCGGCTCGAACCGTCTGGAAGAGGCGAAGGCATATTATGACGCGCTGCTTGGCAGCATCGGCATGACGCCGCGCTTCGAGCATCCGTCGGGCGGGCGGCTCTATTCGGGCGATGCGGGCATGTTCGGCGTGCTGGGGCCGTTCGACAAGAACCCCGCGACGGTCGGAAACGGCTCCATGGTGGGCTTCAGCTTCGACTCGCCCGCCGAGGTCGACGCGTTCTACGCCAAGGCCATCGAGCTCGGAGGCTCCGACGAGGGCGCGCCCGGCGAGCGCGCGCCCGGTGTCTATTTCGGCTATTTCCGCGACCTCGACGGCAACAAGTTCTGCGCCTTC
>JBKJNE010000193.1:0-17389 GCA_046596015.1 Alphaproteobacteria bacterium | reverse complement strand
TCAACCACGACAAGCTAACGGAAGAGCATCTGGTCGTCTCGAATGCGTCGTGCACCACGAATTGCTTAGCGCCGGTCGCCAAGGTGCTGCATGAGGCCATCGGCATCGAAGCCGGCTTCATGACCACGGTGCACGCCTACACGGGCGACCAGAGCCTGGTCGACACCCTGCACAAGGACCCGCGCCGCGCCCGCGCCGCCGCCATGTCGATGATCCCGTCGACCACCGGCGCCGCCAAAGCCGTCGGCCTGGTGCTGCCGGAGCTGAAGGGCAAGCTGGACGGCACCTCGATCCGCGTGCCGACGCCGAACGTCTCGATGATCGACCTGAAGTTCATCGCCAGGCGCGAGACCTCGGTCGAGGAAATCAACGAGGCGATCATCCGCGCCGCGGGCGGCAACGACCCGCTGGGCCAAGTGCTGAACGCGGTGAGCGAGCCCTGCGTCTCCATCGACTTCAACCACAACCCGGCCAGCTCGAGCTTCGACCTGACCCAGACCCAGGTGGTCTCGGGCAAGCTGGTGCGCGTGCTGAGCTGGTACGACAACGAGTGGGGTTTCTCCAACCGCATGTCGGACACGGCACGCATCATGGCGAGCCTCGGCTGACCCGATGGCCGACAGCGGTCCGAAGCGCTTCAAGACCCTCGACGACCTGGACGTCGCCGGTAAGACCGTGCTGGTCCGCGCCGATCTCAACGTCCCCATGCGGGACGGCGAGGTCAGCGACGACACCCGCATCCGCTCGGTGGTGCCGACCCTGAAGGCGATCCTCGCCAGGGGCGGCAAGGTGGTGGTGCTGTCCCATTTCGGCCGCCCGAAAGGCAAGCGGTCGCCGGAAGCCTCGCTGCGCCCGGTGGTCGAGCCGCTGTCTCGCGCGCTGGGCCGCCCCGTCGCCTTCGCCGAGGATTGCGTCGGCCCGGAGGCCAAGAAGGTGGTGCAGGGCCACGACGTGGTGCTGCTGGAGAACCTGCGCTACCACGCCGGCGAGGAAGCCAACGGCGAAGGCTTCGCCGCCAAGCTGGCCGAGTTGGGCGACGCCTATGTCAATGACGGCTTCTCGGTGTCGCACCGGGCGCATGCCAGCGTCGAGGCGATCACCCGGCTGCTGCCCTCGGCCGCCGGCCTGTCGATGCAGGCCGAGCTGGAGGCGCTGGAGAAAGCGCTGCACAATCCGGACCGCCCGGTCGCGGCCATCATCGGCGGCTCCAAGGTTTCGACCAAGCTCGACGTGCTGGGCGCGCTCGTCAACAAGATGGACTATCTGATCATCGGCGGCGGCATGGCCAACACCTTCCTCTACGCGAAGGGCGTCGATGTGGGCGCCTCGCTGTGCGAGAAGGACCTGAAGGACAAGGCGCTGGATATCCTGGCCCGCGCCCGCACCACCGCCTGCAAGATCCTGCTGCCGATCGACGCGGTCGTGGCGCAGGAGCTGGCGGCCAACGTGCCGGTACGCGAAGTGCCCGTCCGCGAGGTCGAGCATGACGACATGATCCTCGACGTCGGCTCCGACACCATCGAGGAGCTGAAGCACGTGCTGCGCCGCTGCAAGACGCTGCTGTGGAACGGCCCGCTGGGTGCGTTCGAGATCCGCGGCTTCGACGTCGGCACCGTGGCGCTGGCGCGCGAGGCGGCCCGGCTGACCCGCGACGGCAATCTGTTGTCGGTGGCGGGCGGCGGCGATACGGTGTCCGCGCTGCACAACGCCGGCGTCGTTCAGGACTTCACCTACGTCTCAACCGCCGGCGGCGCCTTCCTCGAATGGGTCGAGGGCAAGGAGCTGCCGGGCGTGAAGGCGCTGCAAGCCTAGATTTCGCGAACACCTGGATCGAGGAAGACACACATGAAAAGCACCCGCATCGTCAAACAGATCCTGGGCTACTACGAGTCCGACAATCCCGGCACCAAGGCAAACCTGAACCGCATCCTGATGACCGGCAAGCTGGGCGGCACCGGCAAGCTGGTGATCCTGCCGGTCGACCAGGGCTTCGAGCACGGCCCGGCGCGCAGCTTCGCGCCGAACCCGGCCGCCTACGACCCGCACTACCACTTCCAGCTCGCGATCGACGCCGGCCTCAACGCCTTCGCCACGCCGCTGGGCATGATGGAAGCGGGCGCCGACACCTTCGCCGGCCAGATCCCGACCATCCTCAAGGTCAACTCGTCCAACTCGCTGGCCGACGCCAAGGACCAGGCGATCACCGGCAGCGTCAACGACGCGCTGCGGCTCGGCTGCTCGGCCATCGGCTTCACCATCTATCCGGGCTCGGAATACTGCTTCGAGATGATGGAAGAGATCCGCGAGATGGCCGACGAGGCCAAGTCGGTGGGCCTGGCCGTGGTGATCTGGTCCTATCCGCGCGGCGGCGCGATCTCCAAGGAAGGCGAGACCGCCATGGACATCTGCGCCTATGCGGCGCACATGGCGGCGCTCCTCGGCGCCCACATCATCAAGGTGAAGCTGCCCAGCGACCATCTGGAGCAGAAGGAAGCGCGCGCGGTCTACGAGAAGCAGAAGATCGACCTGTCGAGCATGGCCGCGCGCGTGAAGCACGTCATGCAGTCGTCGTTCAACGGCCGCCGCATCGTGGTGTTCTCGGGCGGCGCCACCAAGGGCGCGGATTCGGTCTATGACGACGCCCGCGCCATCCGCGACGGCGGCGGCAACGGCTCGATCATCGGCCGCAACACCTTCCAGCGGCCGCGCGACGAAGCCATCGCCATGCTGGGCACCATCATCCGCATCTATCAGGGCAAGGAATGAGCCGCGCGGGACGAGAGCGCACGCGGCTGTACCTGATCACGCCGCCGGGGATCGACCCCGTCCCGTTTTCCGAGACCCTGGCGAAGGCGCTGGACGCCGGCGACGCCGCCTGCCTCCAGCTCCGCCTCAAGGAAGTCCCCGAGGACGATGTCCGCCGGGCGGCTGAAATCCTGCTGCCGGTCTGCCAGGCCTATGGCGTGGCGCTGCTGATCAACGACGATCCCCGCATCGCCGCCGCGGTCGGCGCCGACGGCGCCCATCTGGGCCAGGAAGACATGTCTTACATGGACGCACGCAAGCTGCTCGGGCCGGACGCCATCATCGGCGTGACCTGCCACGACAGCCGTCACCTCGCCATGGTGGCCGGCGAGGCCGGCGCCGACTACGTGGCGTTCGGCGCGTTCTTCCCAACCACCACCAAGACGCCGAAGTCCGCCGCCGGCCTGGACCTGCTGACCTGGTGGCAGGAGCTGATGGAAATTCCGTGCGTCGCCATCGGCGGCATCACCGTGGAGAACTGCCGTCCGCTGGTCGAGGCGGGCGCCGATTTCATCGCCGTGGCGGCGGGCGTCTGGGGCCATGAGCAGGGTGCGGCGGAAGCGGTGAAGCGCTTCAACGCGATCTTCGACGAGATCACGGGCTAAACAAGTGTGCGAGTTGGAGCCAGCGGCAGAAACGGCTTGAGTGGCTGATCTTCGACGACCTGTGTCTGCTATTTTTGCATTTTCTCAACGGCGGCCTTATGCAGGGCTGCGGCCTCGCGCAGCGCCTCGTTCGGCTCCGGCGGATTCGCCAGCGCGGCCAGAAACCGTTCCGAATCCCGAAGCGTGAGACGGATGATGTGCGTGCGCTCGATGGTCGAGCGCGCGGCCTCCAAGGCCGCCGCGACCACGAAATCCGTCAGGCTGCGCCCTTCGATGGCTGCGGCATGCTCGAGCTGCTGCTTGACCAGCGGCGTCAGCCGCATCGCGACGCGCTCGCTCTTTTTGAGTTCACGCTCATTGAGTTCGACGTTCATCACCAAATCTCCTTGAGCCCGAATGTACGCCTGTACGACGTACACGGCAACTTGGAATCCCGTCGTTGCGACTCCCACCCCATCCTCCTATAGTCCGCGCCGCTTCGGGACAGCGCGGAAGGCATGCTTCAGGTCATGAAAGTCAACGGCAACGCGGTCAAGCCCGGCTACATCATCGAGCACAATGGCGGCCTTTGGCGGGCGGTGAAGACCGAGCACACCCAGCCCGGCAAGGGCGGCGCCTACCTGCAGGTCGAGCTGAAGAACATCCGCGACGGGTCGAAGCTGAACGAGCGCTTCCGCGCCGCCGAGTCCGTCGAGCGGGTCCAGCTCGAGCTGCGGCCGTTCCAGTACCTCTATGGCGACGACGACAACTTGACCTTCATGAACACCGAGAACTACGAGCAGATCACCGTCGCCCGCCACTTGGCCGGGGAACAGGTGGTGTTCCTGCAGGACGGCATGGCGGTCGAGATCGAGTTCTACGAGGACGAGCCGCTGTCCCTGCGCATGCCCGACAAGGTGACGCTCGTAGTCACCGAGACCGAGCCGGTGGTGCGCGGCCAGACCGCCGCCAATTCCTACAAGCCGGCGATCCTGGAGAATGGCGTGCGGGTCTCGGTGCCGCCGTTCATCGGCATCGGCGACCGGATCGTCGTCAACACCGAAACCTTCTCCTATTCCGAAAGAGCATAAGCAAAAGAATGGCCGTCAAATCCGCCATCATCAATGTCATGGTCGGCGCCGCCCTGAAGGCCGGCCCGCAGCTCGCCCGCGACTTCGGCGAGGTCGAGCAGCTGCAGGTATCCAAGAAGGGCCCGTCGGATTTCGTGTCCATGGCCGACCTGAAGGCCGAGAAGACCCTGCACCGCGAGCTGAGCAAGGCGCGGCCCGACTTCGGCTTCCTGATGGAGGAACAGGGCGCCCAGGAAGGCGCCGACAAATCGCAGCGCTGGATCGTCGACCCGCTGGACGGCACCACCAACTTCCTGCACGGCATTCCGCACTTCGCCATCTCCATCGGCTATGAGAAGGACGGCGAGATCCTGGCCGGCGTGATCTACGACCCGATCAAGAACGAGATGTTCTGGGCCGAGCGCGGCCGCGGCGCGTGGATGAACGACAAACGGCTTCGTGTGTCCGGCCGCTCCGACATGTCTGAGGCGGTGCTGGCCACCGGCATCCCGCACCACGGCCGGGGCAACCACCGCGAGTTCCTCGCCCTGGCCGAGCTGTTCATGGCCCGCACCTCCGGTATCCGCCGCTACGGCGCGGCGGCGCTCGATCTGGCCTATGTGGCGGCCGGCCGCTACGAAGGCTACTGGGAGCTGGACCTGAAGCCGTGGGACGTGGCCGCGGGCGCCATCATCGTCAAGGAAGCGGGCGGCTACGTCACCGATTACGCCGGCCGCGACCGGGCCGTGCAGTCCGGCGAGGTGCTCGCCGCCAACGACCATTTGCACCCGGCGCTGGTCAAGCTGATCTCGGACACGCGGCGCGACGTGGCGGCGCGGGTGAAGACGGCCTCGAATTAGCCGGCTTCCCACCCTATGTCCCGAGGCATGACACATCATGCGATCCGTTCGGGACTCCTCGCCCTCGGCCTCGTGCTGGCGCCGCTCTCCTCCGCCCTGACGCAGGAGGACGACGGCATCGACATCAACATGGAGGCGCTGAAGAACCGGCCGACCGGCATACGGCCGCCGCCGGAAGCGCCCAAGCCCGAGGCCGCCAAGCCTGCAAAGGCGAAGAAGTTCACCGGCCGGTCGGTCATGGTGCTGTTCGAGCCCGGCAGCGCGGCGCTGGCGTCCGGCGCCACCAGCCGGCTGGACGAGATCGCCGGCCAGTCCAAAAGCCAGCGGCTCGAGCTGAAGGCCTATGCCGGGACCGACAAGCAGTCGGCCAGCGACACCCGCCGCCTGGCGCTGCAGCGCGCCATCGCCGTGCGCGGCTATTTGATGGACAAGGGCATGGACGGCACCCGCATTGCCGTGCGCCCGCAGGGCCCAACCCATGACGGTCAGGCGCCCGAGCGGGTCGACGTGCGGTATCTGGAAGAGTAGCGATCAGCCCGAAATCACGCTGAGCTTGCGGCCCGGCTCCGCGCCGAACTGCAACTCCGCCAGCCGGGCGTAGAGACCGCCCTTGGCCAGCAGCTCCTGGTGCGTGCCTTCCGCCACCAGCCGGCCGGCGTCGATCACCAGGATGCGGTCGGCCTTCAGCACAGTGGCCAGCCGGTGGGCGATGACCAGCGTCGTGCGGTCCTTCATCAGCACCTCCAGCGCCGCCTGGACGACCTGCTCGCTGCGAGCGCCGAGGGCGCTGGTCGCCTCGTCGAGCAACAGGATCGGCGGATCGCGCAGGATGGCGCGGGCGATGGCGATACGCTGGCGCTGGCCGCCTGACAGCTTGACGCCGCGTTCGCCGAGCTGGGTGTCGAGCCCCTGCGGCAGGGTTTCCAGGAACTCGTCGGCATGGGCGGCCTTGATGGCGGCCCGCACCTCGTGGTCGGTGGCGTCCGGGCGGCCGTAGCGGATGTTCTCCAGCGCCGAGGCGGCGAAGATCATGGTGTCCTGCGGCACGATGCCGAGGCGCCGGCGCACCTCGCGCGGGTCGGCGCGCGCAACGTCGACGCCGTCGATGCGGATCGTGCCCTGCGCCGGATCGTAGAAGCGCAGCAGCAGCTGGAACACGGTGGATTTGCCGGCGCCCGACGGGCCGACCAGCGCCACGGTCTCGCCCGCGCGAACGCTGAACGACAGGTCGTTGAGAGCCGCCGTGCCAGGCCGCGACGGATAATGGAAGGTGACGTCCTCGAACGCCACCTCGCCGAGCGGCTCGGGCAGCGTGTGCGGATTGGCCGGCGCGCGGATGTCGGGCTCGATGCGCAGCAGCTCCATCATGCGGCCCGCGGCGCCCATGGCGCGCAGGATCTCGCCATAGCTCTCGCTGACGCCGATCACCGAACCGCCGACCAGGATGGCGAAGAACACGAACTGGGTGAGCGCGCCGCTGGTCATCCGGCCGGAGATGACATCCTGGGCGCCGACCCATAGCACCAGGTTGATGGCGCCGACGGCGAGCAGGATGATGAGGAAGGTCAGCCACGCCCGCGACCGGATCCGCCGCACCGCCGTGGCGAACGCGCTCTCGCCGATACGGTGGAACTGGACGCGGTCGGCTTTCTCATGGGTGAACGCCTGGATCGTCTGGGTGGCGCCGAAGCTTTCGGTGACGGTGGCGCCGATATCGGCGACACGGTCCTGGCTGGCGCGCGACAGGTTCCGGACGGAGCGGCCGATCAGCAGGATCGGCGCCAGCACCAGCGGCACGGCGAGCAGCACGAGCAGGGTGAGCTTGATGTTGGTGAGGCCGAGCGCGATCAGGCCGCCGGCCACGGTCAGGCCCGACCGGATCGCCACCGAAAAACTGGAGCCGACCACGGACTGGATCAGCGTGGTGTCGGCGGTGAGGCGCGAGGCGATCTCGCCCGAGCGATTCTCCTCGAAGAACGCGGGGCTCAGGCTGATGACGTGGCTGTACACCGCCTCGCGAATGTCGGCCACCACCCGCTCGCCCAGCCAGGAGACCAGGGCGAAGCGCGCGGCCGTGGCCGCCGCCAGCAGGATCACCACGCCGAACATGGCCATGAAATACCAGTTCACGTGCCCGACATGCTCGGCGTCGAAACCCATGTCGACGATGCGCCGGAGCGCCGGACCGAACGCCAGCACGGCGACGACGCCGATGACCAGCGCCAGGGCGGCCAGGACCACACGGCCGCGATAGGGCTTGAGGAAACGCAACATGAAGCGCAACTGGCCGATGTCCCGCTTGCCGGCGCGGGCAAACACGGGACTCAGCGATTCCGGTTCCTTGACGGTGGCGCGCTCTCTGGCCATTGCCGCGCCTCTATAGCAGCCCCCGACCCGAAACGCCAACGCGGGACGCCCGAAATCGGGCGCACATCGGGGTTGCGAATGGAAATCGGCTCGTCTATACAGCGCCCTCGACTTTCACCGGAGCTGACCATGAAAACCGGCATTCACCCGGACTACCACACGATCAAGATCGTGATGACCGACGGCACCACCTTCGAGACCCGTTCGACCATGGGCAAGGAAGGCGATACGCTGACCCTGGACATCGATCCCAAGTCGCATCCGGCCTGGACCGGCGGCGTGCAGCGCGTGCTCGAAACCGGCCAGGTGGCGAAGTTCAACAAGCGTTTCGCGAATCTCGGCCTCTAACCGGCCAGTATCGCAGGGTTTGGAAACGGCGCCGCGAGGCGCCGTTTCTTTTTGTGCCATGTAGCCTGCTACCGCATACTGCCGCACATTGACACCGGTTCGGGGAGAGCCGGTTGGGGAAGAGGAGAAGTCATTATGAACCGCCGTTTGGGCGCGCTGCCCGTTATCGCCTTTTTGCTGGTCCTTGCCGCGCCGATCGCCGCCATCGCGGCCGGTCTGCCGCCGGCGCCGCCCGAATCACTCGGTTTCTCGCCGGAACGTCTCAAGCGCGTCGATGCGCTGATGCAGCGCTATGTGGGCGAGAAGAAGATGGCCGGCATCACCATAGCCATCGCCCGCGACGGCAAGGTCGCCTATCTGCGCTCGGAAGGCATGGCCGACATCGCCGCCAGGCGCCCCATGCGCGAGGACACCATCGCCCGATACTATTCCATGACCAAACCGATCACCGCCGTGGCGGCGCTGATGCTGGTCGAGGAAGGCAAGCTGCGGCTCGACGACGAGCTGTCCACCTGGCTGCCCGAGTTCAGGGACGTGAAGGTATATGCGGGCCAGAACGCCGACGGCAGCATGAAGACCGAGGCGCCGGCCAAGCCGATCCGCATCCGCGACCTGTTCACCCACACCTCGGGCTTCACCTATACCAGCATGGCCGACCAGACGCCGGTGGGCGACGCCTATGAGAAGGCCGACATCATGCGGCCCGACCGGACCCTCAACGAATTCAGCAAGGTGATCTCCACGCTGCCCCTCAAGGTGCAGCCGAACACGGCCTACACCTACGGCGTCTCCACCGACATATTGGGCCGCGTGGTCGAGGTCGTCTCGGGCGAGCCGTTCGACGCCTATCTGAATGCGCACATCTTCGACCCGCTGGGCATGACCGACACGAGCTTTACCGTGCCGCGGGACAAGCTCGACCGCTTCGCCGAGATCTACGAGATGGCGCCGGGAGGCGGCATCCAGCCGGCCAAGGGCGACGATGCCCGCATCCGGTTCCGCGAGGGCGCCAGGTTCAACTCGGGCGGCGGCGGGCTGGTGTCGACCGTCGGCGACTATCTGCGGTTCTGCCAGATGCTGCTCAACGGCGGCGCGCTGGACGGCGCGCGCATCCTGTCGCCCAAGACGGTGGCGCTGATGACGTCGCCCCAGCTCCGCGACGATCAGCTGGCGTTCCTGCAGACGTTCATGCCCGGCTACAACACCGGCCTCGGCGTCGCGGTGCTGACCGATCTGGGCCGGTCCGAATTGCCGGGCTCGGTCGGCGAGTACAACTGGGCGGGCGCCGCCAGCACCGTGTTCTTCATCGATCCCAAGGAGAAGGTGATCGCGATCCTGATCACCCAGCTGTTTCCTGGCCTGCACTATCCGGTGCGCGAGGAACTGAAGGCGCTGACCTACCAGGCGCTGATGGAGGCCCGCGATGTCGAGTAGAACGCTCGCCGCTGGCATTTTCCTGGCCCTCATGCCGTCCGCCGTCATGGCGGACGGGCTGCCGCAGGGCGACCCGGCCGCGCTGGGCTTTTCGGCCGAGCGGCTGGCGCGGATCGACGCCGCCATGCGGCGTTATGTCGCCGACGGCAAGCTGGCGGGCATCAACATCGCCTTCGCCCGCGACGGCAAGCTGGTCTACGACAAGTCGGTGGGCATGGCCGACACGGCGCGCGGCCTGCCGATGTCGAGCGACACGCTGGTGCGCATCCATTCCATGACGAAGCCGGTGACGGTGGTCGCGGCTATGATACTGGTCGAGGAAGGGAAGCTGCACCTGACCGATCCCGTCGCCAGGTACCTGCCGGAATTCGCCGCCACCGGCGTCTATGTGGACGGCGGACCGGATGCGCCGAAGACCCGGTCGCCGAAGACGCCGCCGAAGATATTCCACCTGATGACCCACACATCGGGCCTCTCCTATCCGGGCCGCTACGATCCGACGCCAGTAGGCAAGATCTACGAGCGGAAGGACTTTTTCAGCCCCACCAACAGCCTCGCCGAGCTGTCGCGGAAGACGGCGACCATCCCGCTCACCGACGAGCCCGGCAAATACCATTACGGCGCGTCCATAGACATCCTCGGCCGGGTGATCGAGGTGGTCTCGGGCAAGCCGCTCGACGTGTTCCTGAAGGAGCGGCTGTTCGAACCGTTGAAGATGAACGACACCATGTTCAGGGTGCCCGCCGACCGGCGCGGCCGGCTGGCCGAGCTCTATACCAGGGGACCCGACGGCAAGCCGGCGATCGTGAAGGAAGGCGCCGGCCTCGGCCTTTACGAGATGGATGCGAGGCTGGTGTCGGGCGGCGGCGGTCTGGTGTCGACCACCGCCGATTACCTGCGGTTCTGCCAGATGATGGTGAACGGGGGCGAACTGGACGGCGTCCGCATCTTGGCGCCCAAGACCGTCCAGCTGATGACCCGGGGTCAGATATCGCCCGAGCACCGCGGCAATCTCAACGAGCGCGCGCCCGGCATCGACATGGGTCTGGGCTTCGGCGTTGTGGAGGATGTGGCGGCGGCCGGCCGGCCCGGCTCGGTGGGCGAATACAGCGGGGGTGGCGCCGCCAGTACCCAGTTCTTCATCGACCCGAGGGAGAAGATCGTCGCGGTGCTTTCCACCCAGCTCATGCCCGGCAGCACCTATCCGCTGCGCGAAGACCTTCGGGCGCTGATCTACCAGGCGCTGGTGCGGCCGGGCGAAGGAAGATAAGCCCAGCCGCGCTGAATCCTGGATGCGATGATTCCCATCTGAACCGGGTAGCAAGCGGTTGAATTCGCCCGCGCAAAGGCGCAGCATTCGCGTGGGCAATTGGAAAATTGGGGGTGTGTGACTTTGGCGGCGCGAGCCGCTGAGGGGGGACATACCTGTGATCGCCGACGCGGTCGAGTTCATCCGCAAGGAGGTGCGCAAGCACCTCGGCGTGGCTGATGATGAAGTCATCATCAACTCCGCGCGCACGCTCGTGGAAGCCGAGAATCCTCCCGGCGCCTATATCTGCGTCGTCAACGTCCAGGAAGAGACCGCGCTCAGGAACCTGCCGCATGTGGAGCGGCGCCAGGGCCAGTCCCAGTACATCGAGCCGCCGGTCTACCTGAACCTCTACCTGCTGTTCGCGTTCGAATTCCCCAACTACGCGGCGAGCCTCACCCATTTGGGCAAGACCGTCGAGCTGTTCCAGAACAAGCGCTGGTATTCGGCCGCCACCCAGACCGGCATCGGCGCCATCCCGTTCCCGGCGACCCTCGAGAAGCTGACCTTCGAGATGGTCAACATGAACTTCGAGGAGCTGAACAATCTGTGGGGCGTGCTCGGCGGCGCCTACTTCCCGTCGATCGTCTACAAGGTCCGCATGGTGAAGGTGCAGCTCGACGACGTCGAGGCCGCGCCCGAGATCACCAGCATCCAGCTCGACACGGTGATCCAATGAGCGTCACCGCCTTCGTCCCCTTCATCAGCGTGGCGGTCAGGGAGAGCGGGACCGGCAAGCCGATCGGCGCGCTCGCCTTCGAGCCGACGCCGTCGACGGCGCGGCTGCTCGCCAACCACCGGCTGATCTTGCGCCCGCGCGCCGACGGGTTCCGGCTCTATGCCCAGAACAACCCGGCCGCCGGCAACGCGCGGCTGGCGCCGATCACGGCGCGCACCACGCTGGTGTTCAGCATACGCGCCACCGAACCGGGCTTCCTCGACCGCTATCACCCGGACCTGGATCCGGAGACCGGACCCAATCTCTACCTGGCCAATCTGGACAATGACGGCACCCCGCGCGCCGGCGGCGCGCTCAGCGCCGGCGCCACGGTGGAACAGGCCGACGCCGCGCGCATCACCGGCCGTCGCCTGAACGCCCGCGCCGACCTGACGGCCACGACCAAGCCGACCGGCGTCAAGCTGAGTGACCGCTACCAGGCGACACGGGTCGTCGCCACCGTGCCCATCGCCGCCACGGCAGGATCGGAACGCGCGGCGGTCGCCCTCGACGTTTCGGCGGACCTTGGTTCCGCATACACACTGGCGATGCAACCCTCGGGCGCCAGGACCACCCTTTACGCCGACGACGAACTGGCCGGGCGCGGCGCGCTGGGCGTGCTGCAACTCGTCGCCAGCCCGTTCCCCGGCCCGGAACCGGCCGCGGGCCGCGAATACACCGCCACCTTCCGCCGACGAAGTTGACCAAAGCCGGGGCCGTCCGGACGGCCCGTTCTTCCTCTCGCCTGAACAAAGGGACACATCATGCCGAGCTACAGCACCCCTGGCGTCTACATCGAGGAAATCGCCGTCTTCCCGCCTTCCGTTGCACCGGTCGCGACCGCCGTTCCGGCGTTCATCGGCTACACCGAGAAGGCCCTGGGCAAGCAGGGCGAGGACCTGACGAATGTCGCCGTCCGCATTACCTCGCTGCTGGAATACGAGGCCTTCTACGGCAAGGCGCCGGTCCAGGACATGGCGATCGCCATCACCAAGCGCGTCACCTCGGGCGGCAGCCTGCTGGGCGTCGTCGTGGGCTGGACCACCAGGCCCGCCATCCCGACCCAGTTCATGCACTATTCCATGCAGCTCTATTTCGCCAATGGCGGCGGGCCCTGCTACATCTACTCGGTCGGGCCGCACGGCAATGCCGCCAAGGCCGCGCTCACCACCGCCATCACGGCGCTGGAGGCGGCCGACGAGCCGACCCTGCTGGTGTTCCCCGACTCGGTGAAGCTGAGCGACGCCGACCACGGCTCGGTCATCGACGCAGCGCTGCTGAGCTGCAACAAGATGCAGGACCGGTTCACCATCGCCGACGTGCGCAACGCCATCGCCGGCGGCACCGACGACAACGCCAAGGTGACCACCAATTTCCGCGCCCGCATCGCCAGCAACAACACCGAGCTGACCAAGTACGGCGCGGCCTATTTCCCCTACTTGTCAACCAACGTGCCGTTCCGTGCCGCCGACGCCAACATCACCATGACCACGTTCAACGTCACGACCGTCGCCGACAACGGCACCGAGGTCACCGCCGCCTTCCCGAACGCCGCGACCAAGAAGCTCAACGACGCGGCACTCGACATCAAGGGCAAGGAGACCGCGGTCTACGCCGCGGTGCAGGCGTTCATCGGCGAGGCCTACGTTACCGTACCGCCATCGGGCGCCATCGCCGGCGTCTACGCCAAGGTGGACCGCACCCGCGGCGTCTGGAAGGCGCCCGCCAATGTGGGCCTGACCCTTGTGCTCGGCCCGGCGGTCAACGTCACCAACGATCTGCAGGACGGCCTCAACATCGACGCCACCACCGGCAAGTCGGTGAACGCCATCCGCGCTTTCTTCGGCAAGGGCACCATCGTCTGGGGCGCCCGGACGCTGGCGGGCAACGACAACGAGTGGCGCTACGTCAACGTGCGGCGCTTCGCCAACTTCGTCGAGGAATCGGTGGAGAAGGCGATCGGAACCTTCGTGTTCGAGCCCAACGACGCGAACACCTGGATCAAGGTCCGCACCATGATCGAGAACTTCCTGATCAACCAGTGGCGCGACGGCGCGCTGATGGGCGCCAAGCCCGAGCACGCCTTCCGGGTCGTGGTCGGCCTTGGCCAGACCATGAGCCCGCAGGACATCCTGGACGGCTACATGATCGTCGAGGTCCACCTCGCCATCGTCCGGCCGGCCGAGTTCATCGTCCTGCGGTTCATGCAGAAGCTGCCTGAGTCCTGAGATGCGCCGTAGCACGACGCCCCGACCGCTCAATCATGAGGCAATCCAATGACTGATTATCCACTTCCCAAATTCCACTTCGAGGTCGACTGGGGCGGCGCCCGCATCGGCTTCACCGAGGTTTCCGGGCTCGACGTGGAGACCGAGGTGATCGAGTACCGCGACGGCGCCCTGCCCGAGTTCTCCAAGATGAAGATCCCGGGCATGCAGAAGTTCGCCAACGTCACCATGAAGCGCGGCGTGTTCGCGTCGGACAACGACTACTTCAACTGGTGGAACACCGTGTCGCTCAACACCATCGAGCGGCGCGACGTCACCGTGAGCCTGCTGAACGAGGCCCACGAGCCGGTGATGGTCTGGAAGATCAAGAACGCCTGGCCGACCAAGATCGCCTCGACCGATCTGAAGGCCGACGGCAACGAGATCGCCATCGAGTCGATCGAACTCGCCCATGACGGACTCTCTATCCAGAACGAGTAGTCGATGACCGTCTATGTGCCGCCGGTCGGATTCCACTTCAACGCGGAGTTCGACGTCGCCGGAGCGACCGAAAGGGACGTTCGCTTCAGGGATGTGTCCGGCCTCACCATGGAGCTGGAGGAGCAGGCCTACAACGAGGGCGGCGAGAACCGCTTCTCGCACAAGCTGCCGGTGCGCGGGCGCTATCCCGACCTGGTGCTGAAGCGGGGCCTGCTGGTCGATTCCGGCCTGCGCAAGTGGGTGATGGACGCGGTGCAGAACCTGGTGATTCAGCCGGTCACGGTGTGGGTGACCCTGCTCGACGAGACCCATTCGCCGCTGCAGACCTACACCGTGGTGAACGCCTGGCCGAAGAAATGGGTGATCTCGGACTTCAGCGCCGAATCATCCGAGATCGTCGTCGAGACGCTGGAGCTAGCCTACCAGTACTTCCGCGTCGACTAAGGAAAAGAGCATGCCTGTCTTCATCAACGAGGTCGTGATCCGGACCAGCGTCCCGCGCGCCGAGGGCCAGGGCGCCGCCACCCCCGCGCCGGCCGCCGGGCCGCCCGACACGCAAGCGCTGGTCGCCGAGGTGACAAGGGCGCTGATGGATTATCTGGAACGCCAGCTCGACCGGGTCGGGGAGCGCTGAGCCATGGACGGCGCCCTGCTCAAGCTGACCATCATTCCCTTCGAGGACAGCGAAGGCGCCATGGGTCCGCCCGCCGGGCCGCCCTTCATCGTCCAGTTCAATCCCGAGACCTACACCGACACCACCGAGTTCAAATACGGTCCCGACGAGCCGCCGCAGGGTTCGTCCGGCTCGGAAGCCAAGTTCGAGCGGGTCAATCCGAAGAAGTACAGCTTCGAGCTGATGCTGGATGGCACCGGCGTGTCGCCCGCGCCGCCGCCGTCCGGCGCGCTCGACGCCATCGCGCCCTCGACCGGGCTTTCGGTGGTCGCCCAGCTCGAGATGTTCAAGCTGACCGTGGGCTTCAGCGGCAACGTGCACCGGCCGCGCTTCCTGATGCTGGTGTGGGGACGCCTGCTGGTGACCACGGTGCTGGAAAGCTATTCCATCGCCTACAAGCTGTTCTCGCCCGCCGGCCTGCCGCTGCGCGCGACTTTGTCGGCCACCTTCCGCGAGCACACGCCCAAGGGCTTCGGCGAACTGCTGAAGAACCTGGCGTCGCCCGACATCGACCATGCCCACCAGGTGCTGGAAGGCGAGCACCTGACCCGCATCGTCCACGGCGTCTACAAGGAGCCCGCCTATTACATGGCCGTCGCCGAGGCCAACGGCCTCGACACCGTGCGCGCGCTGCGCCCCGGCAGCGCCATCTACCTGCCGCCGGTGAGGTAGCGCCATGCTCGAACTGCCCGTCGACACCCGCTCCGCCAGCCTGACCACCTTCACGGTGAAGGCGAACGGCGCCGCGCTGGGCGCCGAGTACAGCATCGTCTCCATCGAAATCCGCCGCGAGGTGAACCGCGTCCCGCGCGCCACCATCGTGCTGGTCGACGGCGACGCCGCCGCCCAATCCTTCGCCATCTCGGAAGAGGACACGCTGATCCCCGGTGTCGAGGTCGAGATCACCGGCGGCTATTCGTCGGACGAGACTACCCTGTTCAAGGGGGTCGTCACGCGCCACCGGGTCGAGGTCGGCCAGCGCGGCGGCTCGCGGCTGACCATCGAGATGTGCGACAAGGTGTTCGCCATGACCATCGGCCGCCGGTCGCGGAATTTCTCCGACGTCACCGATTCGGACGTGATGGAGCAGATCATCGGCTTCCATCCGGGCCTGAGCGCCGACGTGCAGGCGACCAGCTTCAGCCATCCGCAGATCGTCCAGCACCAGGTGAGCGACTGGGACTTCCTGGTGATGCGCGCCGAGATGGCCGGCCACGCCGTGATCTGCGTCGACGGCAAGGTGCAGTGCGCGCCGCCCGCCGTCGCCGGCACGGCCGCCGCCGCCGCGCTGTTCGGCCAGGGCCTGTTCTCGGCCGAGCTGGAGCTCGACGCCGAGACCCAGCTCACCGCGGTCGAGACCGCCGCATGGGACCAGGCCAACCAGGAGGCCGTCACCACCGAATCCGACGACCAGCCGACACCGGGACCGGGCGACATCAAGGGCGCCGACCTGGCGGACACCGGCGGCATCGGCACGGCGCTGCGCCATCCCGGCGCCCTCGACCAGGCGGCGCTCGACCAGTGGGCGGCCGCCCGCATGGGCCGCTCGCGCCGGTCGGCGGTGCGCGGCAAGGTCAAGATCCAGGGCACCGAGGCACTGCTGCCGGGCGTGCTGGTGGAGCTGGGCGGCCTGGGTAGCCGGTTCAACGGGCTGGGCTTCGTCTCGGGCGTCCGGCACCGGCTGGGCAAGGGCGACTGGACCACCGAGGCGGTGATCGGCTCGGACCCGCGCGCCCACGCCGAGCGCTATCCCGTCGCCGCGCTGGGCGCGGGCGGCATCCTGCCGCCGATCCACGGGCTGCAGATCGGCATCGTCGCGGCGCTCGAAAGCGATCCGGCGGGCGAGGACCGAATCCAGATCCGCATCCCGACCATCACCGAAACCGACGGGCTGCTGTGGGCGCGCCAGGCGCTGCTCGACGCCGGCGACAAGCGCGGCACCTCTTTCCGCCCCGAGGTGGGCGACGAGGTCATCGTCGGCTTCCTCGCCTCCGACCCGCGCTATCCCGTAATCCTGGGCGCGCTGCATTCGAGCGCCAAGCCCAACCCGATCGCGGGCAGCGACGACAACCACGAGAAGGCCATCGTCACCCGCTCGGGCATGCGCATCCACTGGGACGACGACAAGATCATCGCCACCATCGATACGCCCGCCGGCAACAAGATCGTCCTGTCAGAGGACGGGAAATCCATCCAGGTCGAGGACCAGAACGGCAACAAGGTCACACTGGACGACGGCGGCATCACCCTGGACAGCCCCAAGGACATCAAGCTGAAGGCCACCGGCGACGTGAAGATCGAGGGCGTCAACGTGGAGCTGAAGGCCAGCGGCAATTTCAAGGCCGAGGGATCGGGCGGCGCCGACCTCAAGTCGAGCGGCACCACCGTCGTCAAGGGCTCGCTGGTCCAGATCAATTGAGGAACTGAAGTCATGCCACCCGCAGCAAGGATCGCCGATTTCCACTCCTGCCCCATGTCCACCCCGGCCGGGACGCCGCATGTGGGCGGCCCGG